>NZ_CAWQOK010000038.1:0-79742 GCF_963896075.1 Proteus sp. G4415 | reverse complement strand
GTTTATCTATTATCTTTAAAAATAAAGATAAAAAAGAAATTGGCCAAGTTAGTGTTCACCTCGTGTGAAGAGAAAACAAACCTGCGTATATAATAAATTAATACACTTATCTTTTTTAGACTACTTGTTGGTGTTTCATATAGCAATTTGAATGATTTTTGCTACGTCACGCTGATGCAGCAAGGAAAAGGAGAGGATAATGATAGGTTAAAAAATAAACTAAAATTATTTGACTTAAGTTAAACAAAAATTAAATATGATAAAAATAAGTAAAATAAAATATCGAAAATAGTATTTTAATACTCATTTATTGAGTAAATTTAAGTATAAAAACGTATTTTTGTGATCTTTAGCAATAAAAAAAGATAGGCGTGTTTGCACAAATTTTTGAAGAATACAGAACAAAGATGGCTTTTTATATTGCAAAAATTGATAAAAATTAAAATAAGAGAAAACAGTAAGCAACTAAGATGGTCGCTATTATTTCTTAATTCTTTACTTAGTAAGAAGGATCTTTGGTAATAAAAGAGATCTCTATAAGTAAATAGAAAACTAAGTAACATTTTATGATGTTCATATTCCAATATTGTATAATTATATATCGATAAAATAGTTTCATTGTGTTATTAATCATCAATTTTATTAAACAAAAAAGTGAAAAAAAAGTTATTAATAGTGATAGGTAAACGGAGTGTGCATACCTATTGTGGTGTGACATGCGTCATACCAACAGAATAGCTGTTTATAACTGGCTGTTTGTATTGAATGCTAGGCGCATAACAGTGGTAAGAAGAGTGGTAACAAGAAGCAAAAATGCCACTATTTTGGTTTTTTCATTTAAATTAGTGGCATTTTTATTCAAAGTAATAGATGTAATTGACTACAATCCGCCTACTTCTCTTGGTGTTGCACGCATTGAAGTACTAATGGTATTACCCACCATATCTACCCGTGCTTGGAACGGCGGGAATGGTAATGGAATGCCATGCTCTGCAAAGGCTAGCAGAATATTTTGATGGATCTCATGTCTGGCTGGCATTCTATGTCCCATTTCTGCGGCATAAACACGTAACTCGAAGATTTGGATCCCTTGTTGTAGGTCAACCAAGTAAACCTCAGGAGCGGGGTTGTCTAAAATCATGGTAGAGCGTTTAGAGGCTTCTAATAATACATTAGTCACTTGTTCACTATTGCAATCAGCTGGCGCAGGGATGGTCATTACGATACGTGTAATAGAGTCTGATAATGACCAGTTAATAAATTGCTCTGTAATAAATGCTTTATTAGGCACAATGATCTCTTTTCTATCCCAATCGGTGAGCGTGGTGGCTCGCGTATTGATTTTAGAAATATTCCCAGTCAAGTTACGGATAGTAACGGTATCACCAATACGGATTGGCTTTTCAAACAAGATCATTAACCCTGAGATAATGTTGGCAAAAATTTCTTGTAAGCCAAAACCAAGACCTACCCCCATAGCGGCAATTAACCATTGTAGTTTTGACCACTCAATACCTAATAATGAGAAACCAACAATACTGCCTATTAGGGTGATGCTGTATTTCGTTAAAGTGGTAATGGCATAACCTGTACCAGGTGTTAGATCTAAGTGTTGTAAAATTGCCAGTTCAAGCAGTGCTGGCAGGTTTCTTACCAATTGTGCCGTGATAATAATCACTAATATAGCGACTAAGATAGACCCCATGGTAATGGGCTGGATAGTATTGACGCCATTAACGGAGGAAGTCACATCCCATAGTCGGATATTATCGACAAAAGAGAAGGCTGTATTGAGCTCTGACCAGAGTAAAATCATGGACACAAGTGCAATCATGGTCAGAATAGAACGAACTAGACCAATAGATTGTGCACTAATCGCATCAAGGTCAATGGCTTGATCTTCCAACTCTAAGTTAGCGGTACTCTCACCACTGCTGCCAACAATGGTATTCTCATCTTCCCCTTTGGCTCGTTGAGCTAAAATTTCTGCCCGTTTTTGTTTGGCTCGTTCAAAGGCAAGCTTACGACGTTGGATCAGCATCCATCGTTGAATAATATGATAAATAATCAGCAAGGCAAACCAAATCGCCACAGACATCTCTAAGCGACCCAGTAATACGATGGAGGTTGAGAGATAGCCTAAGATAGCCGCGAGGGCTGCAAGAACAGGGGCAACAAGTAAGAACCACCATAAAATGGTATTTATCACATTATCACCAGAGCCATGTTTATCTAAGTAAAGCGGCACATGTGCCTTTTTTAGGCTTGAGGTAATAAAACTTAAAGCAATGCACAATAATAAAAAGCAAAAACGCCCAACCGTTGGCGCAAATTCTCTGTCACTATAGTATTCAAAGGTGATAAGCGACATCATTAACGGCACAATGACGAAAATCGACAGTTGATAAAAGCGCATCGCTTTTTTCACACGACTCTCTTTCCATTTAAATTGCGCGATAAATAACCCATTAGGGCGAGCAAAGGTAGCACTTATCATAAATAGCCATAGCACAGGGGCTGCGGCAGTTACACCATAACCAATCGCTCCCGCCATGGGATAACGCCATTCGACACTTTGTAAACCATATCCTACGGCAGACCATAATAGCGGTAGTGGTAAGGCGATTAATATTGACCAAAATACGGTACGCACCGTTAATGAGAAATGATCTTGAGTGACTTTACCAATGCGATTACTGACTCTTTCAAGAAACGCATTGTAATGCTTACGGGTACGAAGACTAAAACCGACAATAGATAGGGTGACCAGTAGATAGATAAAGGTATCTTGGTTTTTGAGCATGTTAACCGCAGCATGCCCTAATTGTGAGAAAGTATCTAATGAGAGTAGGCGAGTAATATCTTTAATTAATAAAACCGGATAATTGAGTTTTATTGGGCTGATATCGGCCACCCAGAACATATAGCGGTTTGTGGCATCTTTTGTCTCTTTTAAGGCATCCGCAAGTTGTGTTGTGGCTACTTTGAGTTTGGTTAACTCTAGGATTTGGGAGTCATAACCGGATAAAAGAGAATTGAGTAACTCTTGGCGCGCTTGAATGAGGGAGTCAAAAATATATTGCTGAGCTTCTGGTAGCTTTGAGCCATCGGCAGTTTCAGGAGGTTGGATTTTGCCTAGGTTTTCTAGCATCTCTTCATAGCCTAATCGTTCAACACGTAACTGAACGATATCCCTATCCAGCTCTTGAGAGCGGGGCATTTCAGGTAAGCGAGCCAATTGTGTTCTTAATGCTTCACCTAATGCCGTAGAGCCACTTAACCATTGGGCTTGCTCTCGAATGGTTGTGAGTGTCTGTCTTACTTGTTGGGTTTGTTGTGTTGTTAGACGCTGTTTTTCGGTTAACTCACTCATTTCTTGCGTCTGTTTATTGAGGATCTGAGAAAGTTGACGGTTTGTCTCGATTTGCTTAGTCAGAAACTCGGGGAGTTCGCCCCCTTGCTCGGCGAGCATTTCTGTCTTTTCTAAAGCGAGATCTGCCACTTCTTGGCGCTTGATATTTAGTAAACTACGCAATTGTTGCAGTTGTACATCAAGTCGTTGATAACGTTTTTTAAATAGCTCTAAGCGCAGTCGAGTAATTTCTTGACGATTATTAGCAGAAAGTTGCGCCATTTCCAGCTCATTAACCATCGCTTTTCGTGCTGTGACTTCAGCTTGGGTTAATTTATTTTGTGCTTCTGCTAGTGGGGTGTTTGATGCCCCTATTGCCGCTAAACGCGCCGTTGCATCACTTAGTAAACGACGAGCTTCTGAAAGTTGCTGAGGGAGTAAATTGAGTGATTCGCTGATTTCACGGCTTTTATCTTGCTCTTGTTGTTGTAGCCGAGCTTGTTCCATCAGTTGGCTACTCACTTGAATGATTTTTTGCTCAAGCTCAGGAATAGTAATTTTTTCTGGAATTGTTGGAACTGAGTGACTCTCTTCGAGTAATTTAGCCCTTAACTCTTGAGTGATCTGCGGATATTCATCAATAGTCTTTTGATAATTATCCGCATTAACTTGAGCTTTTTCACCATCATTTATCCAATTGATGGTGCCTTGTAGCGCCTGAACAGTTTCAATATCTTGAGGATTAGTACTGCCTTCAAGTTGTTTGATATCTTGACGTAATTTATCAACATCCGCAGCAAACACCGAAGTATTGAATGAGATAGTCAGAAAAAAGCTAAAAAGTAGACTGATTATCAGGCGCACAAGGTTTACTCCGAATTACGAATTATTCATTAATGGTATTATTATCGCAGGCCTTATGATCAGTGCCTGTGGCATTAATGATAGAGCCTAGTAGTTCTCCCATTAATGTTACAGAGCCGTTCATCAGATCTTTATTTAATTGAACACTATTTTCAGGGAAGAGGTTAATAACGGTCGAGCCTAATTTAAAGCGTCCCATCTCTTCACCTTTTTTCAGAAATATAGCGCCAACTTTATCCGCTTGAGGATAAGTCCAACGTTTAATAATACCTTCACGTGGTGGTGTTACCATGCCACACCAGACCGTTTCAATACTCCCTACAATGGTCGCTCCAACAAGAATTTGTATCATGGGACCAAATTGGGTGTCAAAAAGGCAAATAATACGTTCATTACGAGCAAATAAGTTAGGAACATTTGCCGCAGTTAAAGGATTAACAGAAAAGAGATCGCCGGGGACATAAATCATCTCTTTTAATAACCCATCGCAAGGCATATGAACACGGTGGTAATCCCGTGGTGAAAGATAGGTTGTAATAAATTGCCCATGGCGGAACTGGTCGGCCAAGGTAAAATTACCTGCTAGCAACGCTTCAAGGGTGTAAGAGTGCCCTTTGGCTTGTAAAATTTGATCGTCTTGGATCTGACCAAGCTGACTGACAGCGCCATCTGCGGGGAGAGCCAGTTGGTTATCTCCTTCAACAATAGGGCGAGCGCCATCTTTTAATGCACGAATAAAAAACTCATTAAATGTTGCATAAGCCTGAAATTGGCTCTCTTTCGCTTCATTCATATCAACTTTATATGCGCGAGCAAACATTTTGATAGCAAATTGAGTAACGCTACCCGCTTTTTTATTGGCAAACCAACCAGCTAGCTGTGTTAGCCATAATTTAGGCAATAGATACTGTAGTTTAATTTTTAGCTTGTCCAAAATGGCAACCTCTGGGATCGAACGATAAAAAATCGACAAAAGGGGTCTATTGTACCCACCCTTAATAGGGTTGTCAGTGAATCTATGCTTAAGAGTCTAAATTAATATTTTTACGCACTTTCACCTGACTCATACTTTCTAAAATACGATGATAGTTTTCAAATCGGGTTGGTGCGATTTCACCTTTATCTACGGCTTCGGTGATCAAGCAACCCGGATCGTCATTATGCTTACAATCACGGAATTTACAGCCTCCTAAGAAAGGTCGAAACTCAATAAAACCTTTGGTCACTTGCTCAGGTGTTAAATGCCACAAACCAAATTCACGTACCCCCGGTGAATCAATAACATCGCCTCCTAGAGGGAAATGGTAAAGGCGCGATGCGGTGGTGGTATGTTGTCCAAGCCCTGAGTTGTCAGAGACTTGATTGACCAGAATACTTTCTTCCATTGGTGGTAAGAGAGTATTGAGAAGGCTCGATTTACCCACACCTGACTGGCCAGCAAAAATAGAGATGCGGCCAATTAATGCTTGAGTTAATGCTTCTAATCCCTCTTTGGTATAGCTTGAGACTTCAAGCACTCGATAACCAATATCTTTATAAATTTGCATCCACTCACTTACCATCGCTCGGCTTTCTGCATCTAACATATCGACTTTATTCAATACAATAAGGGGTTCGATATTTAAGGTTTCACAAGCCACTAAGTAGCGGTCGATAATATTAAGTGAAAGCTCAGGTAAAATGGCTGAAACAATAATAATTTGATCGATATTAGCGGCAATAGGTTTAATACCATCATAATAATCTGGGCGAGTGAGTACAGAAGTACGCTCATGAACAGCTTCTACAATGCCATTGACGCGCACATTTTCTTGGGTTTGTAATGCAGGGCGCCACACCACTCTATCGCCTGTGACTAGGGATGAAATAGTACGGCGAATATTACAACGGGTAATAGAGCCATCTACAGCTTCAATATCTGCATGTTGCCCAAAGCGACTGATAACGAGGCCTTCGGTCGCTTCGCCTAATTGTGTATCGTCTAATTCAACGTGATTTTTTTTCTCTTTGCTTTGCAAACGCTTTTTATGATTTTCTTGTACTCGGCGTTGCTGGCCTTTAGATAATTTACGTTTTGTCACCGATCCTCACTTGTGTTATTCGGTTAGATGTTCTTTTGTCGTGCTTATTGAGTAAACGCGCTATGATAAAGGTTAAAATATCATGTCTCACTCTAAGAAACAGCTAGGATATATTATGTCAAAAAGCGAGAACAATCTTATCTGGATAGATCTGGAAATGACTGGCCTTGATCCTGAACGCGATCGTATTATTGAAATTGCCACTATCGTCACCGATCCCCAACTTAATATTTTAGCTGAAGGTCCCGTTATTGCCGTACATCAATCGGATAAATTACTCGCCTCGATGGATGAATGGAATACTACAACACATACGGCAAGTGGTTTAGTTCAGCGGGTTAAAGAAAGTCAGTATGATGATGCGGCTGCACAACAAGCCACTATCGAATTCCTTGAAAAATGGGTGCCACAGGGTGCATCACCGATCTGTGGTAATAGTGTGGGGCAAGATAGACGTTTTCTATTTCGCTATATGCCTGAATTAGAAAAATATTTTCATTATCGTTATCTCGATGTCAGTACACTAAAAGAGTTAGCTCGTCGCTGGAAACCTGAAATCCTTGAAGGATTTAAGAAAAATAATACTCATCAAGCGTTGGATGATATTCGAGAATCTATTGCAGAATTAGCCTATTATCGCCAAACCTTTATTAAAGAGTAGAAATTAGCGGATTGATGGCTGATATTGCATCATTGTGACGATTTTATCGTCATGCAATCAAAAAAACGCATTTTTTTACTGATAAGGGCTTGCGGTTAAGCATTTTTCTCGTATAATGCGCTTCCCGTACCGATGAAGAATTTCGTTTGTACGGGTGTAAGAAAGACGCGGGAATAGCTCAGTTGGTAGAGCACAACCTTGCCAAGGTTGGGGTCGCGAGTTCGAGTCTCGTTTCCCGCTCCAATCTTTCTTCGATAGTTATCAGTATTAGCGACGCGGGAATAGCTCAGTTGGTAGAGCACAACCTTGCCAAGGTTGGGGTCGCGAGTTCGAGTCTCGTTTCCCGCTCCAAATCTTTCTTCGATAATTATCAGCACAAAACTTACCAAATGCGGGAATAGCTCAGTTGGTAGAGCACAACCTTGCCAAGGTTGGGGTCGCGAGTTCGAGTCTCGTTTCCCGCTCCAAATCTTCTTCCAAAGACTTCAATAAACTCAGTAAATTCTTATAAATCAAAGCGTTTGTCGTAATAGCATTAGCTAAGTTGTTTTTAGAAGTCGGCCTGTCTCTCTATGATAAGAATATACAGTAAGATATTTTTACCCTAAAAGTCGCCGAGTAAGCAGGGCTTGCATGTCTCGTCTGCCATCCGCAATAATAAAGATAACCACTTGTTTTGCTATTGTGTGATAGATGACACGATAAGGTTTAAAAAAGATTTGCTGATATTCACGAATACCTAAACTTTGTAATTCCTTTGGAATACTGCCTTTCATAGGAAAGTTAGCCTGTGTATTAGTGACCTTAAGCAGCTCATCTAATACATAATCTGCATTATCTATGCTGTCGTGGTCGGCAATATAGTTATTGATGTCCTCTAAGTCTGTTTCGGCATCTTTCGTCATTACCACTTTATAGGACGCCATTACGATTATTTCCTTTTACTTTTTAAACGCTGAACAACGCTTTTTATATCTTTTACTTCACCTGCTTCAACTTGTTGCTGACCTAACGCCAATATTTTAAGTAAGGCTAATGTTTCCTGTGTCTCTTCATAAGAGGTAATATCCTGAATAACCGCTTTTGCTTCGCCATTTTGAGTAATAATCATCGGTGCACCAGATTCAGTGAGTTTAGTCATCACTTCGGCGACATTAGCTTTTAAATAACTAATTGGTTTGATTTGTTCTGAGTAACGCATATCTACCTCAATCAATAAGACTAAATTAAGTCTAAAAAAAGTCTAATCTGAGTGTGAAGAGATAAAAGCTAAAATGCAATATAGAAAACCTTTAGCGAAAACCGCTTAATGAACAGTCCAACTCTATGAGGTCACTTCAACAGGGCGGGGAGCAGTCACGCATAAGCAACAATACAAAGCGTTATTTTGTTTAATAACACCCAAATAAAGCTATTGCATTCTAAAAGTCACAAGGACATAACTATGGACAGGAAATAGCAATGCTTGTATAAAATATAACCAAAAAATCTTTATTTTCTCTCTCACTTTTTAAAAATGAGTCTACACTGTGGTAGGTGCAGATCAGCGATTGTAGCTAATACACTTAAAGTGAGTGACCCATTGCAGTGCAGAAAAAGGGAAATCGATAACAGCAAGAAAGATCAAGCTATTTTTTTGTGATCTATCTTTGATCTTTGCTTGCATTTCTATTTAGCCAGCACTAGAATGTGCGCCTTTCCTCGTTTAGGGGGGAGCTAAACCTCAGATCAATTTTTGTTGTTTAGGTTTTTATTCTGTTAAATATACTTTGAAGAGTATTTTTTATGAAGAAAAGTATTTTTATGACTTTTCTTTGGAAAAAAGAGCCCGAGTTCCACTTATCTTAATATTCTTATCGAAATAAATTATCCACAATAAGATGCTCATAATCCTTGCATCTAGCACTAATTTATTTTTTTACTGCACAGAGTTATCCACAGGCTGCTATCATTGAGTCATTAGCATATTATGCTAGTGAGTTAAATATTGCTTTTATCTATCCAATTGATAAGTAAGTTTATTTTTATTTTTTTTAATTTGTGCCACACTTCGCTTGAATTTTTTCTTCATATTGATAGACAAAGAGTTTTTATTTTATTCACAGGTGAAATTATCTCATCTTATGAGTATGCGTATCATGTTAAAAACTAAGCATCACGAGGTAGGCCCTTAGTTATTGCCCTTACTAGACGTTTTTGTTGTGAAGTCTGTATTTTTAGTGTTTTTTCTTCTCTTTTGGCTTTCTGTTGGGCGATAGCCCAGTGCAAATGTTCATCTAAAACCTCCCCTAAACCAAAGCGCTCTTGCAAGGCCAGTACAATTTTGTCCTGATAAGGGGCATTGCCTAACGCAACACTAATATTTCTTAGCCAACGTAAATAGCCAATTCGTCGGATCGGTGAACCTTCTGTAATACGCAGAAATTTTTCTTCACTCCATTGGAATAGATCCAGCAATTCTGGTGTATGTAAGGCACGGCGCGGAGAAAAATCATCTTCCTCTGTGAGCGAAGAAAAACGATTCCATGGGCAAATTAATTGGCAATCATCACAACCATAGATACGATTGCCCATCAAAGGGCGAAATTCTTCAGGAATAGCGCCTTCAAGTTCAATCGTTAGGTAAGAAATACAGCGACGAGCATCAATGGTGTAAGGCTCTACGATGGCGCCTGTTGGGCAAGTGGTCATGCAAGCTACACATTTACCGCATTGCTCTTCAACGGGAGAATCAATAGGCAAAGGTAAATTAATTAATAATTCACCGAGAAAAAACCAAGAGCCGGCCTGATTATTGATAACAAGTGAGTGTTTACCAACCCACCCAAGGCCAGCTTTCACGGCCAATGGTCGTTCCATTATCGGCGCTGAATCAACAAAAGGGCGAAAATTAACAATACCTTGATATTCAAACTGTTGGCAATATTGCGTAATTTTTTCACCTAATTTTTTAAGGCGTTGTCTTAATACTTTGTGATAATCTCTACCTAATGCATAACGGCTAATATAGCCTTGCTCTGGATTATTAAGGGTACGAGCAAAAGCGGCATCTGTTGGCAAATAGTTCATTCTGACGCTGATCACACGCAATGTGCCCGGCACCAATTCATGGGGTCTTGCTCGAGTCATGCCATATTTAGCCATCCATGCCATTTCACCATGATACTGTTTATCTAACCAAGCTTGTAAACGAGGCTCTTCGAGCGATAAATCAGTATCGCAAATTCCTGTTTGTTGGAATCCTAGTTCAGTTCCCCAACGTTTTATATTTTGAGCAAGGTGATGAAGATCGAGTGATGACATGAGCAACCGAAATAATAGCTAATAGGTGAGTCCTAAGAGTGCGCAGTGTATCATAGTGCAACGATAGGAAAAATCCTCGTAAGAAATAGATTTATGGTATGGTTATTTGAAATTGATTCTGATAATAATTTACTTTAAGTGAATATAAAAATGGTCTGTTTGCATGTGCTCTAACATGCTATTAACTAAGTCGTTATTACCTAACAATAGATTGTATGAATATGAAAGAATGGGTTGTTACATTAGAAAATGAAGCTGCAACAGTAAAACTAGGGCATTCAGTCGCAATGGCGACAAATAACCAAGGGCTTATTATTTATTTATTTGGTGATCTAGGGGCCGGGAAAACCACCTTTAGCCGCGGATTTTTACAAGCTTTAGGTCATCAAGGTCATGTTAAAAGTCCGACATATACCTTGGTAGAGCCTTATATGCTGACACCACGCCCAGTCTATCATTTCGATCTTTATCGCTTAGCTTCAGCGGAAGAGTTAGAATTTATGGGGATACGTGACTATTTTGCACAAGATCCACTGTGTCTCATTGAATGGCCTTCTCAAGGGGAAGGGTTTATACCTAATGCGGATTTAGAGCTTCATTTAAGCTATGAAAATGAAGGTCGTAAAGCCCATTTTATTGCCCTTTCACAGAGAGGGAATGCTGTTTTATCCCGTATTCAGTCTGCATAAAGGAATATTGATTATGTCGAGTCTCATCACTATTGTGAGCCAATGTCAGCGTTATATTGCCACCTTTTTGTTGGTTGTTCTGTCACTTTTTGTGGTGCAAATAGCACAAGCCGCTACGGTAACAGAAGTGAAGGCCGAAAATGGGGATGTGGCTACAACACTTACATTTTCGTTTAGTGGTGGGAAACCAAGCTATAGATATTATTCACTGAAAAATCCAGATAGGTTAGTGATGGATTTTAAGCAAGGTAGCCAAATAACGGGTTTACCTGTGACATTAAATCGTCAGCAATTAGCACAGAAAATTCGCACGACACAATCAAAAGATAGCCAATATCAAAGTATGGTGGTAGAGCTTGCCAAACCAGTGGTGGTGACGGAGCGCTTATTAAATAGCAATGGTGAATACAAGTTAGTACTTACTATCAAACCTATTAATGCTCGACAAAATAACAATACATCAACGACGGTCAGTGTAGTGGCGTTATCAGCAAACAAAGCCACAAATACGGTGGCTAATCAACAGATGGCGCCTTTGGTGAGTACGCCTAAGCAACCCGTTGCACCTGTAGTACCGGTAAAGCCTCGCACAACCTCGAATAAGCCCGCGTCGAGCGATCGGCAAATAATTATTGCGATTGACGCAGGGCATGGGGGTCAAGATCCCGGCGCTATTGGGCAAAAAGGTAATCGTGAAAAAGATGTTACCTTAAGAGTGGCAAAAAAATTAGAAGCGATTTTGCGTAATGATCCTATGTTCAAACCCGTTTTAACCCGCAATGGCGACTATTTTATTTCTGTTGCTGGACGCTCTGAAGTGGCCCGTAAGCAAGGTGCCAATATGTTAGTGTCTATTCATGCCGACTCTGCACCTAATCGCAGTGCGCGCGGGGCATCTGTTTGGGTATTGTCAAATCGTCGCGCGAATAGTGAATTAGGTAAATGGCTTGAACAAAGCGAAAAACAATCAGAGCTTCTCGGTGGCGCTGGTGATGCACTCGCAGAAGGGGTTGATCCCTATTTAAGCCAAGCAGTATTAGATTTACAATTTGGTAATTCACAGCGTGTAGGCTATGACGTTGCGGTAGCGGTGTTATCTGAACTTAGAAAAGTAGGATCATTACATAAAAAAACACCAGAGCACGCCAGCTTAGGGGTTTTACGTTCACCTGATATTCCGTCTATTTTAGTCGAAACAGGTTTTATTAGTCATGCCGCTGAGGAACAATTGCTGATTTCAGATGCTTACCAAGAGAAATTAGCCGCTTCAATCTATGCCGGATTAAAAAATTACTTTCTCGCTCATCCCTTACAGAATGGGCCAAAATAAAGATAAACGTGGGATAAGGTAATGGCGATTAATTTATTACCTCCTCAGTTAGCAAATCAGATTGCAGCAGGGGAAGTCGTTGAAAGACCCGCTTCTGTTGTTAAAGAGTTACTTGAAAACAGCTTAGATGCGGGTGCGACAACAATTGATATCGATATCGATAAAGGTGGCGCTAAGCTAATTCGTATCCGCGATAATGGATGCGGCATTTCTCGTGATGATTTGAAGTTAGCACTTGCTCGCCATGCAACAAGCAAAATATCGACACTGGATGATCTTGAAGCCATTATGAGCATGGGGTTTCGTGGTGAAGCGTTAGCCAGTATCAGCTCTGTATCACGTTTAACCTTAACATCTCGTACCGCATCTCAGGAGGAGGCTTGGCAAGCCTACGCCGAAGGGCGTGATATGACAGTGGCAGTCAAGCCAGCAGCACATCCGGTGGGGAGCACAGTTGAAGTGCTCGATCTTTTTTATAACACTCCTGCAAGACGTAAATTTTTACGTACCGAAAAAACAGAGTTTGGTCATATAGATGAAGTAGTACGTCGTATAGCCTTATCCCGTTTTGATGTGTCAATTAATTTAACCCACAACGGTAAGCGGGTGCGTCAATATCGCGCTGCGAAAGAAACTCATCAGCATCATCGTCGTTTAAGTGCTATCTGTGGTAATCATTTTGTTGATCAAGCAATGCAACTAACGTGGGAGCATGGTGATCTGGCAATAAAAGGCTGGGTAGAGCATCCTTTAGCTCCAGTGCAAAGCAGTGAAATACAGTACTGTTATGTCAATGGGCGCATGATGCGCGATAGATTGATTAACCATGCTATTCGTCAAGCATATGAAGGTTATTTGCAAGGTGAGCAGCAACCTTCTTATGTGCTTTATTTAACCGTTGACCCTCATCAAGTGGATGTCAATGTGCATCCTGCCAAACATGAAGTGCGTTTTCACGAATCGCGCTTAGTACACGATTTTATCTATCAAGCTGTCTTGAGTGTGTTAAGGCAGGTTACAGAAGATACGTTATCTTTAGATGAAGAGGATAATGGGGCTTTAACTGCCACAACATTTCCTGAAAATCGCCAAGTTGCGGGAGAAAATGTTTTTTCGCAGCCTTATCAAGCACCAGTAACCTCATCTACGCAAAAAAAGAGCACGGGAGCTTACCAAGGAAGTGCAGGAAAAGGGTTAACAGATACGCAAAAGAGTCCCCAAAAAACGCTAGATACACGTCAGTTTGGTGAGAGTTATCAACGTACGCAAGGCATGCTTTATCAAAAAATGATGCAAGAAAGTGCGAGCGATGTTGAAAATAAAGAAAAAATACCCCTATTTCCCCCTCGTCCCCCATTGAATTTGGTTGATGTTGGTCATACAACGAATAACAATGAAACAAATGTAATTTCAGTGGTGCCTCGTTCTGTTAATGCCAGCGCAGCGCAAACAGATTATACTTTTGGCCGGGTATTGGCGATTTATCAGCAGAAATATGCGTTAATTGAATCTTCGCAAGGTCTAGGGCTGTTAGCATTGGAAGAAGCTGATTTTCTGTTAAAATGTGCCCAGTTATTGCCAGAAAATGAAAATCTGAAACCCCAACCTTTGCTAGTGCCTTTAAAAGTCACACTCAGTAAAGATGAAATTAATACATTTAAGCAGTTTCAGGCGTTAATCAGTGATTTTGGGATTGTTATCGACATCTCTCATGGTAAAGCGACGATCCACGCGGTCTCGTTGCCTTTGCGACAGCAAAATTTACCTGAATTACTGACAAAGCTATTAGCTTATTTGGCAACAGAAAAATTATGCTCTAAACAACAAATTGGGCATTGGTTAGCAAAACAGTTAAGTCATGAGTCGGGTGTTTGGTCACAGGCTCAGGCAGTAGGATTATTGGCTGATATTGAACGATTATGTCCACAATATGTCAGACAGCCGTCCAAAAACTTATTACAATTAATAGAATTACAACCTGTGGTAGCGGCACTGAATAATGAGCGAAGTAAAAACGCAAATAAAACCTAAAGCAATCTTTCTGATGGGGCCAACAGCCTCTGGTAAAACCGCATTAGCCATTGCGCTAAGACAAAAACTGCCCGTTGATCTTATTAGTGTTGATTCTGCTCTTATTTATCGTGGTATGGATATTGGTACTGCGAAACCGGATGAGACAGAGCAGTCGCTTGCACCACATCGTTTAATTGATATTCTAGATCCCGCATTACCTTATTCTGCCGCAGACTTTCGTAAAGATGCGTTAAAAGCAATGGAAGAAATTACGGCTGCAGGACGAATTCCACTATTAGTGGGCGGGACTATGCTATATTTTAAAGCGTTATTAGAAGGCTTATCGCCTTTACCCAGTGCTAATCCAGAAATTCGTGCTGAAATCGAAAAAAAAGCAGCCGAACAAGGGTGGGAGGCAATTCATCAAGAGCTAGCATCCGTCGATCCCGTTGCGGCCAAACGGATCCATCCTAATGATCCTCAACGCCTTTCTCGTGCACTGGAAGTTTACCTGATTTCAGGTAAATCGATGACAGAATTAACTCAAATATCAGGCGAAGCATTGCCTTATGATGTTTATCAGTTTGCGATTGCTCCGAAAGATAGAAATGTACTTCATCAACGCATTGAAGCACGTTTTAAACAGATGTTAACGTGTGGCTTTGAAGATGAAGTAAAATCATTATACCAACGGGGCGATCTGCATGAAGATTTACCTTCTATACGTTGTGTCGGCTATCGCCAGATGTGGTCATATTTATCCGGCGAAATCGACTATGATGAGATGGTTTATCGAGGGATCTGCGCTACCCGGCAATTAGCGAAGCGACAAATCACTTGGTTAAGAGGTTGGCATGATGTTCATTGGTTAGATAGTGAAGATTTTGAACAGTCTCTTAACACTGTTTTGCAGGTAGTTAGTGCATAGATGGTAGGTTTGTGTAAAATTGATAGTTGCTAAAGTGCAATTTTTGAGTAGTTCATTTTTTCGAACCATTAGGTTCTAGTATAAAACAACAAAATAAGGAAAACATAGAATGGCTAAGGGGCAATCTTTGCAAGATCCTTTTCTGAACGCATTACGTCGTGAAAGGGTCCCTGTTTCAATCTATTTGGTAAACGGCATTAAATTACAGGGTCAGATCGAATCTTTTGACCAATTTGTTATTCTGCTGAAAAACACTGTTAGTCAGATGGTATACAAACATGCTATCTCTACCGTAGTACCTTCTCGTCCTGTTTCTCATCATAGCAATACAGGTACCAACCAAGCGGGTACAAACTACAGTGGCGGTAACGCGACTCAGCAGGATGATGTTGCAGAATAATTATCAAATATTATTCTTAATATAATAAAAACATAGGTAGGGAGACTTTACCTATGTTTTTCCTGTTTTTATAAAGTCCATGAGGTTTCGCCTTTGTTTGATCGTTATGAAGGTGGCGAATTAGCCGTTTTAGTGCACGTTTTCTTTTCGCAAGAAAAGGATATTGATGACTTGCAAGAGTTTGAATCTTTGGTGACATCTGCCGGTGTAAAACCAGTTCAAATTATTACAGGGAGCCGTAGAGCGCCTCACTCCAAATATTATGTGGGAGAAGGTAAAGCGGAAGAAATCGCAGAAGCAGTAAAAGCGAGTGGTGCAGATGTGGTGCTATTTAATCACGCACTCTCACCGGCACAAGAACGAAATCTGGAAAGACTTTGTGAATGTCGTGTAGTTGATCGCACGGGAGTTATCCTCGATATTTTTGCTCAACGAGCAAGAACTCACGAAGGAAAGCTACAGGTAGAACTCGCTCAGTTACGTCATTTATCAACCCGTTTAGTTCGAGGGTGGACACACTTAGAACGACAAAAAGGGGGGATTGGATTACGTGGCCCTGGCGAAACACAGCTTGAAACGGACCGACGTTTGCTCAGAGGCAAAATTAGTCAAATTCTAATGCGTCTAGGCAAAGTTGAACGTCAGCGTGAACAAGGACGACAAGCGCGAAGTAAAGCTGATATTCCAACGTTATCTCTGGTGGGTTACACCAATGCGGGTAAGTCGAGTTTATTCAATCGTATAACCTGTGCAGATGTGTATGCTGCTGATCAGTTGTTTGCGACACTGGATCCTACCTTAAGACGAATTCAGGTCGATGATGTTGGTACCGTGGTGTTAGCTGATACGGTTGGTTTTATCCGACATCTACCTCATGATCTGGTGGCGGCATTTAAGGCAACGCTACAAGAAACACGTGAAGCGACATTGCTTCTTCATGTTATTGATGCCGCTGATAGCCGTTTTGAAGAGAACATTCATGCAGTTGAAAATGTATTAGAAGAGATTGATGCTCACGAGATACCGACACTGTATGTGATGAATAAAATTGATCTTCTTGAGGACTTCACCCCAAGAATTGATCGAAATGAAGATAATTTACCTGTTAGGGTTTGGGTTTCTGCACAAACAGGTGAAGGTATTCCTCTGTTATATCAGGCGTTGACAGAGCGCCTTTCAGGTGAGATCGCACACGTTGAATTGCGTTTACCGCCAGAAGAAGCAGGGCGATTACGTAGCCGTTTTTATCAATTACAGGCTATTGAGCGTGAATGGATTGAAAAAGACGGTAAAGTTGGGCTAATCACCCGAATGCCTATGGTAGACTGGCATCGACTTTGCAAGCAGGAGCCTACTTTATTGGATTACGTGGTCTGATAATTGGCCATACTAAAGAACATTAACTGAGAGCTGGCGATGAAATCGGCTCTTAAGCCTGATAAATCTAATCATAATAATGGAGCTAGAACATGGCGTGGAATCAGCCCGGTAACAACGGACAAGACCGCGACCCGTGGGGGAACCGAAACGGCGGTAATAATAACGGCGACGGGAACTCTAACGGTAATCAAGGAGGTCGGGATCGTAAAGCATCAGATCTCGATGATTTGTTCCGGAAACTGAGTGCAAAACTTGGCGGTTTCGGTGGTAAAAAAGGAGGAAACTCCTCTTCTGGGCAAAATGGCGGACCTCGTGGTAATGCTGGAAACGTATTAGTTTCTCTTGCATTAGGTGCAGTGGTTGTCGTTTGGGCTGCCAGTGGTTTTTATACCATTAAAGAAGCCGAACAAGGTGTTGTGACTCGTTTCGGTAAATTTTACCAAATCGTCGAGCCTGGTTTAAACTGGAAACCGACTTTCATTGATGAAGTTCAGCCTGTCAACGTAAAAACCATCCGTGATTTAACTACGGGTGGCATGATGTTGACATCAGATGAAAACATGGTTCAAGTTGAGATAAACGTTCAATATGTTGTCTCAGATCCAGAAGCATTTCTCTTTAATGTCACAACGCCAATGAATAGCCTAGGACAAGCGACAGACAGTGCCGTCCGTGGTGTCATTGGTCGTTCAGAAATGGAAAAGATCCTGACATCGAACCGTTCAGAAATTCGTGATCAAACCCGTCAAGAATTAGAAGAGACGATCCGCCCTTATAAAATGGGGATCTCCATTGTGGACGTCAACTTCCAAGTTGCTCGCCCACCAGAAGCGGTAAAAGCGGCATTCGATGACGTAATTGCGGCACGAGAAGAAGAGCAGAAAACCATTCGTCAGGCTGAGGCTTATAAAAACGAAGTGTTACCATTAGCAAAAGGTAACGCACAACGTATGATTGAAGAAGCAACCGCTTATAAAACGAGTGTGGTGATGAAAGCAGAAGGTGAGGTGGCGAGTTTCGCCAAAATCTTACCTGAATATCGCGCAGCACCGGAAATTACTCGTGAGCGTCTGTATATTGAAACAATGGAAAAAGTGTTGTCGAAAACACGTAAAGTCATTGCCAATGACAAAGGTAACAGTATGTTGGTTCTGCCTTTAGAGCAAATGTTACGCCAGCAACCAAAAGCGCCAACGTCATTTAATAGTGTCACAGAGGCACCTGCGCGTATTTCAACCCCTACGCCAAGTACCAACACAACACCTACTCAGAAACCAGCAACAACTTATGGTAACGGTGGATATGGTAGCAATAATAGTGGTGGTTATGGTCAGCCTTATGGCTCTAATCAAGGAGGACAATAATCATGCGTAAAGTTATCGCTGTTGTTGCAGTTATTATTTTAGCGTTGTTGTACTCCTCAGTATTTGTCGTGCAACAATATGAACGCGGTATTATTTTACGTTTCTCGAAAGTGGTACGTGATGGTGAAAATAAACCGGTCGTTTATGAACCGGGTATTCACTTTAAAATTCCATTTATTGAGAATGTGAAAAAACTGGATGCGCGTATCCAAACGATGAATATCCAGCAAGATCGCTTCTTATCAGGTGAGAACAAAGACTTGTTAGTTGACTCTTATCTGAAATGGCGTATCAGTGATTTTAGTACTTACTACCTAGCTACTGGTGGTGGTAATACGATGCAAGCAGAAACCTTATTGCGTCGTAAATTTAGTGACCGTTTACGCTCTGAAATTGGTCGTATGAGTGTAAACCAAATTATCACTGATTCACGTGGTCGTTTAACCATTGATGTACGTAATGCGTTGAATGAAGGTACACCTTCTCGCGATAAAAGTGATGCAGATGATGCTATTGCTATTGCTGCGAAGAAAGTGGCAGAAGAGACCAAAGGTAAAGCCCCTGCTATCAATATGAACAGTATGGCGGCATTAGGTATTGAAGTGATTGATGTTCGTATCAAACAAATCAACTTACCAATGGAAGTTTCTGAAGCCATTTATCAACGTATGCGTGCAGAGCGTGAAGCGGTTGCTCGTCGTCACCGTTCACAAGGTCAAGAAGAAGCGGTGAAAATCCGTGCTGCGGCAGATAAAACAGTGACAGAAACCTTAGCTGAATCGGAGCGTGAATCGTTACGTATTCGAGGTGAAGGGGATGCGCAAGCAACTAAACTATTTGCTGATGCATTCAGTCAAGATCCTGACTTCTATGCGTTTATCCGTAGCTTACGTGCTTATGAGAATAGCTTTAATAAAGACGGTAATGACGTCATGGTGTTAAGTCCAGATAGCGATTTCTTACGCTATATGAAAGCACCAACTAAAGCGAGAGCGATTGAAGAGTAATCGTCATCGTTCAAGAAAATAAATAATCATCCCCTAAGATAAAACTTAGGGGATTTTTTTAGCTTTTAATCAAGCAGATAGAATTAAAACAAATAAAGAAAATCGTTTTTTATTATTGAATGAAACGAAAAATCGCTCGCAACCATTTCCAAATTGCCTTTAGCTGAGATAGTATAAAGTGAAAATTGCATTTCAAGATAAACCTTCGGCAATCCCGAGGCGTCTTCTTAGCCATTTTCACTTTTATGTCACTCTGCTTCCTGTTTTTGCGATCAAAACTGTTGATAAAAATCACAAATATCTTGTGATGTGGTTTTTTCGGGCAAAAATATTGACAATGGCAAGATAATCTATTGCTTAAAAGCGGGGATGGCATAATTAGATAAAATCTACTGTAACTCTTGAATTGAGATGGTAGAATCCTTTTTTAAGCAACCGAGTGTATTTTGAAATGAGTAATAACGTTGTCGTATTAGGCACCCAATGGGGTGACGAAGGCAAAGGCAAGATCGTCGACTTGCTGACAGAACGTGCTAAGTATGTTGTTCGTTACCAAGGCGGACATAACGCAGGTCACACCCTAGTCATTGACGGTGAAAAAACCGTTCTCCACTTAATCCCATCAGGCATTCTTCGTGAAAATGTTGTCAGCATCATCGCAAACGGTGTCGTATTATCGCCAGAAGCACTGATGAAAGAAATGACACAGCTCGAAGAGCGTGGTATTCCTGTTCGTTCACGTCTACTGCTGTCAGAAGCTTGCCCATTAATTCTGCCTTATCACATTGCATTAGATAACGCCCGTGAAAAGGCGCGTGGTGAGAAAGCGATTGGTACTACGGGTCGTGGTATTGGTCCTGCTTATGAAGATAAAGTCGCACGCCGTGGTTTACGTGTTGGTGATCTATTTGATAAAAAAGCATTCGCTCAGAAGCTTAAAGAGATCATCGAATACCATAATTTCCAACTGGTTAATTATTACAAAGTTGAGCCTGTTGATTACCAAAAAACCTTAGACGATATCATGGCGATCGCTGATATCTTAACTGGGATGGTTGTTGACGTTTCTGACTTACTTTACAAAGCAACACAAAAAGGTGAGTTAGTGATGTTTGAAGGGGCGCAAGGTACTCTATTAGATATCGATCACGGTACTTATCCGTATGTCACCTCTTCAAATACCACCGCAGGTGGTGTTGCAACAGGTTCCGGCTTAGGTCCTCGTTATGTTGGTTATGTATTAGGTATCATTAAAGCCTATTCTACCCGTGTTGGTGCAGGTCCATTCCCTACAGAATTATTTGACGAAACGGGCGATTTCCTACGTGAAAAAGGCCAAGAGTTCGGTGCAACAACAGGTCGTAGTCGCCGTACTGGTTGGTTAGATATTATTGCTATCCGCCGTGCTGTTCAAATCAACTCATTGTCAGGCTTCTGCATGACCAAACTTGATGTCTTAGATGGTCTGAAAGAAGTTAAAGTGTGTGTAGGTTATCGCTTACCAAATGGCGAAGTGATTGAAACTACACCATTAGCAGCAGATGATTGGGAAGGTATTGAGCCTATTTATGAATCTATGCCTGGCTGGAACGAAAGCACTTTCGGCGTTAAAGATAAAGCACAGTTACCACAAGCTGCGTTAAATTATATTAAACGCGTTGAAGAGTTAACTGGTGTGCCTGTTGATATTGTTTCTACAGGTCCAGATCGTTCAGAAACGATTATTCTCCGTCATCCATTTGATGCATAATTTATTGTATTAATTGGTTTGATGTGAAAATCGTCCCTGAAAATGACAGGGGCGATTTTTTCGTATCTGTAACAAAGCCGAACTGAGTCACTATGTTGATTAGCAATAAAACGAAAAACTCTTTCCCGCTCGGTTGCGTTTTTGTTTTAGGGCTATGGTCAGAAGTGAAATAAGATAACGTTATTTTGTTGTCAACTAAGAGAAGCGATCTGTTGAAAAGCGACAGGATCGCTTTTTCTTTGCCTGTGATATCGCTATTATTTTAATGGTTGTGGTGAGTAAGCCTAAAAGCGCGGACTTTTGAGTATATCTTTGCTAAATGTCCAAAAATTAAACATAATATTGCTTAATAAAATGATATTCTCATTACTCATTATTTATCCTTTAACTTCTTTAACTGGGAGTTTTACTTTTCAGAGGTCATTGTGCAATTAACCAGTTTTACAGATTATGGATTGCGGGCGTTGATATATATGGCTTCATTGCCAGAAGGCAAAATGACGAGCATCACCGAAGTGACGCAGGTCTATGGTGTGTCACGTAATCATATGGTTAAGATTATTAATCAGCTAAGTCATATGGGATTTGTCGAAGCGATACGTGGAAAAAATGGTGGTATACGCTTAGGTAAACCTGCCGCTGATATTATTGTCGGCGAGGTCGTTCGTGCTTTAGAGCCGCTTTCACTGGTTAACTGTAGTGCTGAGTTTTGTCATATCACCCCAGCTTGTCGATTAAAACTTGTATTAAATCAAGCGATAGAACAGTTTTTGAAAGAGCTAGACCGTCATACACTGGCTGAATTGGTAGAAAACAACAGCCCCTTATATAAATTGTTATTAGAAGATGTTTGAGTCGACAATTTCATCATTCTGATAGCTTGGAGGTCATAATGTCCAAAGATCCTTTTCAGGATAGAGAAGCCGAAAAATACGCCTCTCCAATTGCTAGTCGTGAATTTATTTTAGAAGAAATGAAGAAACGCCCGGCCCCGATGAGCCGTGAAGATATCGCGCAGGCATTGAAAATTTCAGGTGAAGAAAATCTGGAAGCATTACGTCGTCGTTTACGGGCTATGGAACGAGATGGTCAGTTAGTTTTTACTCGACGTCAGTGTTATGCCTTACCTGAACGCCTCGATCTTTGGAAAGGTAAAGTTATCGGTCACCGTGACGGCTATGGTTTTTTACGTGCGGAAGGCCAAAAGGATGATCTCTATCTTTCACAAGATGAAATGAAAAAAACCATGCATGGTGATGTGATTTTAGCGCAACCCCTAGGCATGGATAGAAAAGGGCGTCGAGAAGGTCGCGTCGTTCGTGTTCTTGAACCCAGAAACAGCCAAATTGTTGGGCGCTATTTTATTGAGTCAGGTATGGGATTTGTGGTACCTGACGATAGCCGTTTAAGTTTTGATATTCTTATCCCTAAAGAAGATATCATGGGCGCACGTATGGGGAATGTGGTGGTGGTTGAAGTTACCACAAGACCAACACGGCGTACTCAAGCGGTAGGACGCATTGTTGAAATTTTAGGTGAAACTATGGGGACGGGAATTGCGGTAGAAATTGCACTACGCACCCATGAAATTCCTCATACTTGGCCACCTAAAGTAGAAAAAGAAATCGCTGATTTAAAAGAGGATGTGCCAGAGTCAGCGAAACAAGGTCGCGTTGATTTGCGTGATCTCCCTTTAATTACCATTGATGGTGAAGATGCGCGAGACTTTGATGATGCCGTTTATTGCCAGCGTAAAAAAGGCGGGGGCTGGCGTTTATGGGTGGCAATTGCAGATGTGAGCTATTATGTACGCCCTCAAACTGCATTAGACACAGAAGCGCGTAGCCGAGGCAATTCGGTCTATTTTCCTTCTCAAGTTGTCCCTATGCTGCCAGAAGTACTGTCGAATGGATTATGTTCATTAAATCCACAAGTCGACCGTTTATGTATGGTTTGTGAAATGACCGTTTCTGAGCAGGGGCGCCTTTCATCTTATAAATTCTATGAAGCCGTAATGAGCTCTCATGCGCGAATGACTTACACCAAAGTATGGAAAATCATTCAAGGTGATGAAGAGTTACGTGAGCACTACCAACCGATCGTAAAAGATATTGAGCACCTTTATGAGCTATACCAAGCCCTCGATAAGGCGCGTGAACAGCGTGGTGCCATTGGTTTTGAATCGGAAGAAGCGAAATTTATTTTCAATGCAGAACGTCGTATCGATCGTATCGAACCGGTTGTACGTAATGATGCACATAAATTAATTGAAGAGTGCATGATTTTAGCCAATATTGCGGCGGCGCGTTTTGTTGAGAAAAATGAAGAGCCTGCGTTATATCGTGTGCATGATAAACCCAAAGAAGAGAGCGTAATGAATTTACGTTCGGTATTTAATGAACTGGGTTTAACGTTACCGGGAGGATTAACACCGGAGCCAGGCGATTATGCGCGAGTCATGAAAGAAGTCGAAGAGCGTCCAGATCACGAAATGCTACAAACCATGGTATTGCGCTCCATGAAACAGGCGATTTACGATCCTGAAAATCGAGGTCACTTTGGTTTAGCATTAAAATCTTATGCTCACTTTACTTCACCCATCCGTCGTTATCCTGACTTAGCATTACATCGTGCTATTAAATACCAGATAGCGAAACAGCAAGGCCATGGCTCACAACGCTGGACCCCAACGGGGGGCTATCATAGTGATATGGATACCATGCTTCAGTTAGGGGAACACTGCTCTTTAACTGAACGTCGGGCGGATGAAGCAACCCGTGATGTGGCTGATTGGCTGAAATGTGATTTCATGCTTGATCAAATAGGTCAGCAATTTACCGGTATTATTACCAGTGTCACTGGTTTCGGTTTCTTTGTGCGCTTAAACGATCTATTTATTGATGGTCTTGTTCATGTATCCACATTAAATAATGATTACTATCAATTTGATAATGTTGGACAACGTTTAATTGGTGAGTCATCCGGTCAGGTATATCGTCTGGGTGATGAAGTTGAAGTGAAAGTTGAAGCGGTCAGTATGGATGAACGTACTATTGACTTCTCATTGATTTCAACAACACGTAAAGCACGTAACCCCGGGAAAACAGCACGTGTTCGTGCGTTAAAAGGGGGAAAAGACAAGAAAAATGCGAGCAGTAGTAAGTCTCGTCGTCGTGATGCCAGCAAAGACAAAAACTTTGAACCTGATAGTGCCTTTAGAAAAGGTAAATCAAGTAAAGAAAAACAGAGCAAAGATAAAGTCATTAAAGAGAAAATTGCGAAGGACAAGGCGAGTACTAAACGTAAAAAAGCCTCTGCACAAACCAAAAAGATAGAGGCGAAATTAAAAGCCAAACGTGCGGCGAAACGTACTAAAGCGTAGTTATACAACGAAGTCATTCACTGTTTGACTCCTATTAAAAAGGCGGATTTTCCGCCTTTTATCTGTTATTGTGCCTTTTATTTTTTAATGAGTAACAACCGCTATGAGCGAAGATATTATTTATGGTATTCACGCAGTAAAAGCACTGCTTGAGCGTGATCCGACACGTTTTAAAGAAGTTTATGTGTTAAAAGGACGCGAAGATCGTCGTTTAATGCCGGTGATCCATGCGCTGGAAGAACAAGGGATCTTAGTTCAAGTTGCTAATCGCCAATGGTTAGATAATCAAACTGAAGGTGCGGTTCACCAAGGGATAATTGCTAAAGTAAAACCTAGCCGTCAGTACCAAGAACAAGATTTACCGGACTTATTAGCTGAAGTAGGTACACCTTTTCTATTAGTGTTAGATGGTGTGACTGATCCACACAACTTAGGGGCATGCTTACGTAGTGCTGATGCGGCTGGTGTTCACGCAGTCATTGTACCAAAAGATCGCTCAGCTCAATTAAATGCCACGGCGAAAAAAGTCGCTTGTGGTGCTGCAGAAAGCGTACCTTTGATCCGTGTAACCAATCTGGCACGTACTTTACGCTTACTACAAGAAGAGAACATCTGGATTGTTGGCACCGCGGGGGAAGCGGATCATACATTATATCAAAGCAAACTCACAGGGCCTTTAGCTTTGGTTATGGGGGCTGAAGGTGAAGGAATGCGCCGTTTAACCCGCGAACATTGTGATGAGTTAATCAGTATTCCTATGGCAGGCTCAGTCTCTTCATTAAATGTCTCCGTGGCAACCGGAGTTTGTTTATTTGAAGCAATGCGTCAGCGTATTTCTGTAAAATAACACTGCGCGTATTTTATTCTCTTCCTCCCTTGAGTTTTATTGCGTGGGGGGGTATAGTTACGCGTCAATTTTTTCAGTCACACTTAAACAAGTTCCTTGCCTCCATGGGTGGTGACTGACCCTGACAGGAGGCTGATAAATCCGTAAGGAGCAATATCAAATGCGTCATTACGAAATCGTTTTTATGGTTCACCCAGACCAGAGCGAACAAGTTCCTGGTATGATCGAACGTTATAAAACCGCTATCACTAATGCTAATGGTCAGATCCACCGTCTCGAAGACTGGGGTCGTCGTCAACTGGCTTATCCAATCAACAAACTGCACAAAGCACACTACGTTCTGATGAACGTTGAAGCTCCGCAAGAAGTGATTGATGAACTGGAAACTACTTTCCGCTTCAATGATGCCGTGCTCCGCAACATGATCATGCGTACTAAACACGCAGTGACTGAAGCTTCACCAATGGTTAAAGCAAAAGACGAACGTCGTCGCGATGTTGCTGAAGATCTTGATGAAGAAGAAGTTGATGATGTAGCAGAGGATTCTGAAGAGTAATTAGTGTTGTGACGGCTAATCGATTAGTGCTAACAGGCACTGTGTGCAAAGCATTGATACGAAAAGTTAGCCCTGCTGGGATCCCGCATTGCCAATTTGTGATTGAGCATCGTTCAACACAAGAAGAAGCGGGATTAAAAAGACAATCATGGTGCAGAATGCCCATTATTGCCAGTGGGAAAGCGTTACAAACTGATACTCACAGTATAACGGTCGGTAGCAAAGTTACCGTTTCAGGATTCATTAGTAGCCATCAGGCGAGAAATGGATTGTTTAAACTGGTATTGCATGCCGAACAGATTGAATTGATAGATTCTGGAGACTAGCCATATGGCACGTTATTTCCGTCGTCGTAAGTTCTGCCGTTTCACAGCGGAAGGCGTACAAGAGATTGATTATAAAGACATCGCTACGCTGAAAAACTATATCACTGAAAGTGGTAAAATTGTACCAAGCCGTATCACCGGTACTCGTGCAAAATACCAGCGTCAGCTGGCTCGTGCTATCAAGCGCGCGCGCTACCTGTCTTTATTACCTTATACTGATCGTCATCAGTAATAGGTATTATATAGTCCATTAATGACTTGTAGAGGATAAGGTAATGCAAATTATTCTGCTTGATAAAGTAGCGAATCTGGGTAGCCTGGGTGATCAGGTTAACGTAAAATCGGGCTATGCTCGTAACTATTTAATCCCACAGGGTAAAGCTGTTTCTGCGACTAAGAAAAACATCGAGTTTTTCGAAGCGCGTCGTGCTGAGTTAGAAGCTAAATTAGCTGAAACTTTAGCAGCAGCTGAAGCTCGTGCAGCGAAAATCACTGCGCTGGGTTCTGTCACTATCAGCTCTAAAGCGGGTGACGAAGGTAAACTGTTTGGTTCAATCGGTACACGTGACATCGCTGATGCAGTAACTGCAGCTGGCGTTGAAATTTGTAAGAGCGAAGTTCGCCTGCCAAACGGCGTTCTGCGTACAACTGGTGACCACGAAGTTCACTTCCAAGTTCACAGTGACGTATTCGCTGAACTGAATGTAATCATCGTTGCTGAATAATCATTAGATTAAACAGTTATGTTGATAGAAAAACGCCAGCTTAGCTGGCGTTTTTTATATAGGTTATTTGCTCTATTTCTCCACACCGCTTGTTGACACTATGGCGTACGATAATAACTACCATCACTTAGCCGAGTGAAGGTAATAACAGTACCGGTATTGTCAGTCACTTCAAGCATACTCACTTCACCTTGTGAACCTCGTTGTAAACGAATGGTTTGTCCGGCGCGTAACTGGCTTAACGGCTTTTGTGGGCCTTCTGATTTCGCCATAGTAAACGCATCATTGACAAGCAACTGATTATCTCTAAATAGTTGTGCAAGGGTTTGCCCCTCTTTAATGGTATAAGTTTGCCAATTTTCAGTCGCGGTTGACGGTGTTTGAGGCGTTGTGTTTACTGGCGTATTGTCATTGGTATTATTGGCTTCACCTTCTTCTGGTAAGTCTTCTGTCTCTTGCTCAGCATTTAGACTATCTTGTGCTGGTGGTAGTGTATTAGGGACATTTTGTGTTTCATTTGAGACAGAAGGTGCTACAGGCACAGGAAGATCTTGTGTCGAAGATGAGGGTTGAGGTGGGGTGGTATTTTCACTTGTTGGCCAGAAAAAAACGACTAACAAAATAATGGCAATAACAACGATTGCTCGACGATGTAAGCCTGGGAATTTGCCCATATTCACCTCATGATTGAACTGTGAATCACTATCACTAATTGTAACCTCTTTTTTATTTCTTGTTGCCATACTAGCACGAACCATGATCCTTACCTGCTCCCTGAATTCTTTTCAGAATTATCTCTTTAATTTGATTACGTCCTTGAAGGTGTTACCAAAAGCACCCGATGCTTAATCGTCTATAGTTGTGCGATTAAGCGAGACAGAAGAATACTGAGTGTTATCTATTCAACGGCATTATGTGGCGAATGTTTAGCATTTATTTGTTTAATAGACTTACTCTGCTTAATCAAATGTTCTATGTTGCCTCCCCCCTTGCAACATGTAGAGATGGCACTATCACTAATAGGTATATAAAAAAAATGATCAAAAAAACTAGCCATTAAAATAAAAAGGCGCTACATTATTGCAACTCAATATTGTTATATTATAACATTACATAAAGAGGGCGAGTATGAAAGAAAATATTCATCCACAATATCGTACTGTCATTTTCCATGACACTAGCGTAGATGCTTATTTTAAAGTGGGATCAACCATTCAAACTGATAAAACTATTGAGTATGAGGGGCAACGCTATCCTTATGTCACTTTAGATGTCTCTTCTCAGTCTCATCCATTTTATACCGGTAAACAAAAAACACATTCTCAAGAAGGTAATGTGGCACGCTTTAATAAGCGTTTTGGCCGATTTGTTAATTAGGGAAGAAAAAAATGCAAGTATTAAGTTCATTAAAGAGTGCGAAGCTGCGCCACCCTGATTGTAAAGTGGTACGCCGTCGTGGACGTCTGTATGTAATTTGCAAATCAAATCCACGTTTTAAAGCCGTTCAGGGGTAACCTATGCAAAAACCAATCCTTTCTTGTCTTTTGATTATGGGTTTTTTAGGTAGTGCTATGTCTGTTTTGGCACATGGACATCATCATGAAAAAGTACGCACACAAGCACAAATAGATGCTGCGAATGGGATTTTTGAGGACAAGGACGTTCTCAATCGCTCATTAAGCGATTGGGATGGCGTATGGCAATCTGTTGAACCCTATCTGCGTAGTGGCGAATTAGATATCGTTTTGCAAAAGAAAGCGGAGACGAAGCAAGATAAAACAGTAGAACAATATCGAGCTTACTATACACAAGGCTATAAAACCGATGTTGATATGATTGGTATTGAGAATAATATCGTAGAGTTTCATCGTGGTGATAAAGTCGATAGCTGTGAATATCACTATGATGGTTATCGTATTCTACATTATCAATCGGGTAAAAAAGGTGTTCGCTATCTGTTTAGATGTGACGATGCCAACAGCCAAGCTCCACGGTTTATTCAGTTTAGCGATCATATTATTGCACCAGAAAAAGCACAGCATTTTCATCTATATATGGGAAATAGTTCACAAGATGAATTACTTAAAGAGCTAACTAATTGGCCAACCTATTACCCTTATTCAATGAAAGGGGAAGATATTGTTCATGAAATGCTTTATCACTAATTAAAGTGAACTTGGAATAAGAAAAATAAAAAAGGTATTAAACGTGGGTTCTGTGATCAGATCTTCCGGCCATGAAACAACTGTTCGCACAAAGGAACCCACGATGCATAATTTAGTTGACTTATTCTGTCATATCGATGATTTATAAAATATTTTTTACCTGAATGAAAAAATATCTAATTGAAAGTGATGAATACCCGTAATTGCGTCAAGATAAAATGAATGACAGTGTAATTATGACGATTACTATTTTGCTATATTTTTCTATCAACACATTTATATATGGGATTTTTCGTGATATATCATAAAAAATTTTTCTAACCTTATTGAGCTGTATCGGCTTACTGACGTATACCAAGCATGTTAGTCCTACTTAGTTTTTTACTTACCTAAAAGGGCAACCTACGGGTATTGAATTTATTGATCCAACTAGCCTAAAAAGGTGTCGCAACTTACACACCACTGCATCACAGTGTGCATTATTTTATCTTGGATCTGCGTGGGGAATTAATTGCTTATTGTTTAAAACTGGGAAAGCCATCACTTAAGTTAACAAGTATAGAAAAATAGAACTTAGAGAGATGGCTTAAATCAATCTCAATTTAATGAATTATTCCTATTTCTTTTTACGATTATCACGAAAAGTAAAACTACTAAGAAAATATTCATGAGATAATAATGAAATCAGGCTATCGAAATTACTTAGATTTTCCGTCAGAATAAAAAGATCTGAAATACCTGCAGTCTCTTTTCCTTTCTCTGTGTTTTCTGGGCATAAGCTTAAATATAGATAATCATTTGTCAATTCAATCAAAGTAAAAGCTTGCCAATATAATGATCCATGTTGATGAGGCTCTTTAAAGGTAATTCCTGTATCATAAAACTTAAATATTATCGGATTTTCTGGTGTTAATTTTTTTAATTTTATTGCTTTAATATTTTCTCTAAATGAAAAGAAAACGGCCATTCTTATTAGCAATAAGAGCAGGCCTCCTATGATAAAAAGGATACCCGCAATTTGTACAATTATCAGTCCTGCTGAAAAATTATCTCTTATTATAGCATTACTCCCCGTAATATTAACAAGTAAAGCATCTAGCACTAAAATAAAAAAACAAATATAAGTTATATAACGAATATAACGAAATCGCTTTTTATTTTCATTAGCTAAGATATTTTTTATTTTTGCAAGCATTTCTTTATATGATTCATTCGTATGTGGAAGAATCAATTCACTAATTAATTGATCATTATTGTCTGGTTTATAATGATAGATACCCACTATAGACTCCTTCCTATTCATTAATTATAGATAATTATTTTCCTGAAATATAGTTTGTTTAATATAACAATGCAATGAAGATTAAAAAATTATTTTCATCCCTACCTATTATATTTTTTAATTAACCTGAACTTGAGATAAAAAACAGAGGAGTAAACGTTAGGCACATGATCAAAACTTTCGACCATGAAACAACAGTTCACACAAAGGAACCTACGATGTATTATAATTTAGTGGGCTTATGACGTTGCATTTTTCTATCAATACATTTATATACCGGATTTTTCGCGATATATCATAAAAAATTTTCCTAGCCTTATTGAGCTATACCCGTTTACTGGTGTCATGCCAAGTATGTTAGTCCCACCCAATTCTTTTTTGCTTACTTAAAAGGACAACCAACGAGTATTGAATTTATTGATCCAACTAGCCTAAGAGGTGTCACAACTTACACATACCACTGCATCACAGTGTACATTATTTTATCTTGGATCTGCTTATGGGATTAATAGATTATTGTTTAAAACTGGAAAAGCACATTTAATTTAACAAATCCAGAAAAGCAAAGCTTAGAGCGATGGCTTAAACCGACGCTAGGTTAATTAAAGTGAAGAAATAACCTATTGGGCTGACATCAATACCCTTGATAATTATCGAGGGTATTGTTTATTTAATAAAAGATAATGGTTGCAAAAAGCAATCGCGTCCTTGCGATGACTTTTACTGTTAATCAGTGGCCTCGTTTACAGGCCTTGGCAGAGGTATTTCATTTCCATATAGTCCTCAATACCATGCTCAGAGCCTTCACGACCTAAGCCAGACTGCTTTATACCACCGAAAGGAGCCACTTCATTGGAAATTAGACCCGTGTTAATACCGACCATGCCATATTCTAGATTTTCAGCCACACGCCAAATACGTTGTGGATCTTCACTGTAGAAATAAGCGGCTAAGCCATAGATGGTATTATTGGCTAGATGTACTACTTCTTCTTCATTGTCAAAAATGACTAAAGGTGCCACGGGGCCAAAGATCTCTTCTTCAAGAATATGACTATCAGCAGGCACATTACCGACCACGGTAGGCTGAAAGAAATTTTCACCTGCTTTATCTCTTTCACCACCACATAGCAGTGTCGCACCGCGTTGTAAGGTATCAGCAAGGAGTGATTGTGATTTTTCTACCGCCTTATGATTAATAAGAGGCCCAATAGTCACGCCTTCGGTAAAGCCATTACCGACTTTTAGTTTTTTAACCTCAGCAACAAAGCGTTCACTAAATTGTTGATATACATCTTTATGGATATAAAAACGATTTGCACACACGCAAGTCTGTCCGGCGTTACGGAATTTCGCCCCCATAGCACCTGCAACCGCTTTCTCAATATCGGCGTCATTAAAGACAATAAATGGCGCATTTCCCCCTAGCTCCAGTGAGACTTTTTTCACACTGTCAGCACATTGGCGCATTAATAAACGGCCAACCCCTGTAGAGCCAGTAAAACTCAATTTACGCACGCGGTTGTCTGATGTGAACACTTCACCGATTTTAACTGCATCACCGGTGACAATATTAATAACACCGGCAGGTATTCCTGCTTGCGCGGCTAATTCAGCTAACGCAAGGGCTGTATAGGGGGTTTCGTTGGCAGGTTTTATCACCATAGTACACCCAGCTGCTAATGCTGGGGCTGCTTTACGGGTGATCATGGCAGCAGGGAAGTTCCAAGGTGTGATAGCCGCACAAACACCAATCCCTTGTTTGATCACCATAAGCCGCTTATCTGATGAAGGGGAGGGGATAATTTCACCGTTGGTTCTTTTACCTTGCTCAGCAAACCACTCAATAAATGAGGCTGCGTAGGTGATTTCGCCTTCAGCTTCGGCCACGGGTTTACCTTGTTCAAACGTCATCAGTTCTGCAAGTTGACGCTTGTTATCCTGTATCAGTTGGAACCAGCGTTGCAGTAAAGTGCTTCTTTGATGTGCGGTTAACGCACGCCATGTCGGTAATGCTTTGGCGGCTGCATCAACAGCCGCTTTGGCTTCTTCTGTTGCCATATTTGGCACAGTACCAATGGGCTGATTTGTTGCAGGATCAATCACTTCAACCGTGTCTTTGCTTTTTGCATCACACCAAATACCGTCAATATATCCTTGTTCACGGAAATAGGGATTGTCAGTTATTTTCACTTCGTACCTCTCTGAACATATATATTGATATTGAGCGCTGGGTTAACAGAGCTACCTTGTCTTTAATTATATGCTTGTGTGAGGGGCTTGTGAAAAAAAGTCTGAAAAATATCGTCAAGAAAGGTCAAAATCCATGACAAATAGCGCAAATTTATCGCGTTTTCGACGAATAATCGCGATTAGCCAAGACGGGAGGTTTACGCTCTAGCTTACCACTGTTATTCTTGGCACTAACTTTCATAAAAACAGGTATTTTTTCATGTCAAAACCATCATTTGATTCTATTGAATCGCAGGCAAGTTACGGTATTGGTCTGCAAGTCGGTCAACAACTGACTGAATCAGGTCTCCAAGGATTAGAGCCAGCAGCACTGCTTGCCGGCTTGACTGACGCGTTAGAAGGCAATACTCCTTCTGTACCTGTTGAAACGTTACACAATGCTTTACGTACTATGCATGAGCGTGCTGAAGCAGTTCGTCAAGAGCGTCAAGCAGCACTGGCAGAAGCAGGTAAAGTATTCTTAGCAGAAAATGTAAAAAAAGAAGGCGTGCAGGTTACTGAATCTGGTTTACAGTACAAAGTACTGAAAGCAGGAGATGGCGCTATTCCAGCTCGTACTGATCATGTTCGTGTGCATTATACTGGTCGTTTAATCGATGGTACGGTATTTGATAGCTCAGTACAGCGTGGTCAGCCAGCAGAATTCCCTGTTAATGGGGTGATTGCAGGATGGATTGAAGCATTAACTTTGATGCCAGTAGGTTCTAAATGGGAATTATATATTCCTTACCAATTAGCTTATGGTGAACGTGGTGCGGGGGCGGCTATTCCTCCTTTTGCAACATTAGTTTTCGAAGTAGAACTATTAGAAATTTTATAATTTCTTCTTCTGCAAAAAATAACACTATAGCCGGTTTTTTCCGGCTATTTTTGTCTCTATACTAGAGTAAAGAGAGTGCAAGATAATTGATTTTTATAAGAGTGAGTACCATTCTGATAAAAATAAGTGAGGTGCATTATGTTAGAACAAGTCAGCGAATTAGCCCGCCAAGCGGGTCAGGCGATAATGCAAATTTATCAACAATCAGCGCCAATTGAAGTACAGGAAAAGAGTGACCATTCACCGGTTACTGCAGCAGATTTAGCCGCCCATCAAATTATTAAGCAAGGACTTGCCAGTATTGCGCCAGATATTCCTCAATTATCTGAAGAAGATCCTCCTGCGTGGGAAGAACGTCGCCATTGGCAACGTTATTGGCTGATTGATCCCCTCGATGGTACTAAAGAGTTTATCAATAAAAATGGTGAGTTTACGGTTAATATTGCGTTGATTGAACAGGGTGTGCCAGTATTAGGCGTTGTGTATGCACCAGTACAAAATATTCTCTACTCAGCAGCCAATAAACAGGCATGGAAAGAAACCTGTGGTCAGCGTTTACCAATAAAAGTCAGCCGTGCTGAACCCCCCGTGATTGTTATTAGTCGTTCTCATCAAGATGATGAATTAAAAGAATATTTATCGCAATTGGGTGAGCACCAAACGGTGGCAGTTGGATCTTCATTAAAATTTTGTCTAGTGGCAGAAGGAAAAGCTCAGCTTTATCCGCGTTTTGGACCTACTCATACATGGGATACTGCAGCAGGACACGCTATTGCGATAGCCGCAGGGGCACATGTTACCGATTGGAAAGGGGTGACACTTGATTATTCACCGAGAGAATCACTGATAAATCCTGGTTTTAGAGTTTCTATTTTCTAATGTTAACGAGAGCAGAGCCCTTAAGTTTAAAGGGCTCCGATACAGATGATTTAAATACTATTCTTTAATTAAGTCATTGATAAGGTTAATGGCGGAAGTTATTTCTGCACCACTTAATACACCTTCTTTGACAAAACGAACTTTTCCTTGTTTATCCAGCACAATAATTGCTGAACTCTCTTTTTCTAGTCCCCAACCTTTTTGCGCTACACCATCAGCATCAACAATAAATTGTGACCAAGGAAACTCTTTTTTACTGTCTTCAACACTGCCGCGAACAAAAGGCCCAGTACCAAAGATAGCATCATCAGTATTGATGATAGTGGTTGTCTGATAACTATTTTGTGGAAATTTGGCTTGTTTGATGGCTTCAATCAGTGGCGCATTCATCTCTTTAGCCTTACTACGCCCAGCGATATGTTGAATTGTGCGTACTTTGCCACTAAGTAGTCCGCTATTCCAATTTTGATAGCTAAATTTATCTTTGGCACCATCATAAAGAAGCTCCCCTTTGTCACTCACAGAGATCGCCGGTAGTAGGGCATCTTCAGTAATATTATGGGCAAATACCCATGTAGATGTGCTAAGCAAAAGTGCAGCCAAGGTTATTTTGTGCATCGTTATTGTCCTATTATTAAATTCGACTTTATCGGCTATTTAAGCATAGAGGCTAAAAAAGAATAATACCTCATTGTTGATACATTTTTTTAACATATAGGGTGTAAGATAAAGTATTCACAGTCTCGACTTATCTTCTTTACTGTCAATAAGTGTAAAAATAGATAAGAAATTTAAATAAATGGAACCTAGTACTTATAATTAGGTCTTTAAATTTGGTATATAAAGATCGGTCTTTATGACTGATTAAATTCACAACTGAGCATGGGAGACTAACTGAAAGATGAAGATCTTCAATCGCTATAACCCAGAAAAAATTGCTCTCTACGTTAAGACGTTATTTCGTGGACGGTTTTATATCAAAGGAATGGGCGCATTTGAGTTCGATTACGGTAAAATTTTATTGCCGAAAATAAAAGATAAGCTGCATTTTAATGTGATGAGTGAAGTTAACCAGCAGGTGGTTTTACTCAAAGCTGAAATGGGCTAACTTTTATCTGATAGATAACTGAGTCTATATCTTGTGCTTTTACGATAAGACTCAGTTATTAATTTCAGTTTGTTACCAGTTGATTTAGGCTTTATGCTCTTCGTGCTCCAATGGCACTTCTGTCGTTGTTTGAGGAGCAGGTATTGCTTCTTGCAAAACCGGTTTTACTGGCGGAATATCATCAATTTTAGTGACAAGCAGTTGATCAATTTTATAGTTATCAATATCCACCACTTCAAATTTATAACCTGCAAACTTCACATAGTCAGTACGTTTGGGGATCTTACGCAAACGGAACATCATAAACCCTGCAATGGTTTCGTAATTGCTAGAATCCGGGAAATCATCAATATCTAATGCACGCATAACATCATCAATAGGTGTTCCACCTTCAACCAACCATGAATGCTCATCACGACTGACGATTTGCTCTTCTTGACCCGGGCCAATCAGATCGCCCATTAAAGTGGTCATCACGTCATTTAAGGTGATAACGCCCATCACCATCGCATATTCATTGAGAATAATGGCAAAATCTTCCCCTGAGGTTTTAAAGCTTTCTAGCATGTCAGATAAAGTTAAGGTATCCGGAATAATAAGGGCTTTACGGATATGCACACCTTCTTTGAGGTTAAGACTTTGCCCATTGATCACACGGTTGAGTAGCTCTTTTGAATCTACATAACCAATAATATGGTCTATATCCCCTTCACAAACTAAGAATTTAGAGTGGGGCTGAGTGGCAATTTTATGCTTAATATCTTCTTCTGTCTCTTCGCGATCAAAGTAGACAACATCTTCACGTGGTGTCATGGCTGATGGTACGGTACGTGATTCTAATTCAAACACATTTTCAATTAATTCGTGCTCTTGTTTACGTAATACTCCCGCTACTGCACCGGCTTCGACAATCGCAAAGATATCATCAGATGTAATATCTTCATTTCTTACCATTGGGATTTTAAATAGTTTAAAGATAAGATCTGCCATGCCATTAAACAACCAAACTAAAGGGCGGAATAAGGCGAGACAAAAACGCATAGGATTAACAATTTTCAGTGCAATGACTTCTGGCTTGATCATGCCGATACGTTTAGGAGTTAAATCGGCAAGCAGAATAAACATCGATGTGACGATAATAAATGAACAGACCGATCCTAATTGTTGCGCGAGAGGTGCTTCTAAAAAGCGGGAAAAGAGATCTTTTAATGCGGGAGAAAAAGCAGATTCACCGACAATACCCGCCAAAATGGCAACGGCGTTAAGACCAATTTGTACCACGGTAAAAAACATACCGGGGGTTTCTTGCATTTTTAATACACGAGCAGCGTTGATATTTCCTTCGTCAACCAACTGTTTGAGTTTAATACGACGGGAGGCCGCCAGTGATATTTCAGACAGCGAAAAAAAGGCGCTAATGGCACACAGCAAAAGCACAATGAGTAAACTATTAAGCATATAAGGCTCACATCACCCAGAGTATTAAATCCAGAGGGTAATACTTGAGTGTTAATAATCGAAGATAAATCAATATATTGTGATAGACTATTTTATAAAAATAGACACAAAGATAGATAAGAGGGCGTAATTATATCATCGCCCTGCTATTTTCTGCTAGTGTTAGTTTGCCGGTGGAAAACAGATACCAATGCCACCAAGTCCACAATAACCTTGAGGGTTTTTAAATAGGTATTGCTGATGATAATCTTCAGCAAAATAGAAAGGTCCGGCAGGTTGTATTTCAGTGGTGATCTCTTTATGTGCCCCTTCACTATTGATAGCTTGTTGATAACGTTGTTTTGACTCAATAGCTTGTGCATATTGCTCTGGGGTTAGGGTATAAATGGCCGAGCGATATTGGCTACCAATATCATTACCTTGGCGCATACCTTGGGAAGGGTCATGATTCTCCCAAAAAATAGCCAATAATTGTTGATAGCTGATAAGGGTCGGATCAAATACCACACGAACGACCTCTGCATGACCGGTACGGCCTTGGCAAACTTGCTCATAGGTGGGATTTTCTGTTACACCACCGCTATAACCGGCACTTGTGCTATAAACACCGGGTTGTTGCCAAAATAGGCGTTCAACGCCCCAAAAGCAGCCCATGGCAAAATAAGCAATTTGCATATTTTCTGGGATCTCACGGATAGAATGCCCATTGACGGCATGATTAGCAGAAATTTCTAATGGCGTTGTGCTGCCGATTACGGCATGCTCAGGATGATAAGCTTTATGTTGCAAGGTAAACTCCAAATTTTATATTTGTAAACGCTTTACTATGGTAAAGGTTTAATATTGTTATAAACTAAATCTACAATAAAGCTTAAAACTATTTGTCGTCAATTACCGAATGATATAAATAATATTGAGGAGAAAACGTGCCGAGATACTCCGTTATCTACGTTCTCTGTCTGTCTTCTATAACGTCTTTTGCTTATGGGGCAAATTTACGTTTAAAAGTAGAAGGTTTAGAAGGGCAACTCGAAAAGAATGTACGAGTCCAGCTATCAAACATAACAACAGAAGAAGTTGCACCAGACGGGCGTTTTCGTGCGCGTGTTGAAAAGGCAATTAAAGAGGGCCTACGGCCTTTAGGTTATTATCAGCCAACGGTCACTTTCTCTTATCAAGAAAATACCCCTCCGACACGCCCTGTATTAACAGCAAAGGTTGAGCTTGGTATTCCCGTACTGTTAAAAGGGGTCAATATTGTACTGGAAGGGGGAGCTAAAACAGATGAACAATATGCCAAAGTGATTAAAGAAAACACTCCCCCTCTTGATAGTGTGTTAAATCATGCCGAATATGAAAAATTAAAAGGCTCGTTAACAGGGCTTGCTATTCGTCGTGGTTACTTTGATGCAGATATGGAAAAAAGCCAGCTCGGTGTCTCTTTAGATAATCACGCCTCTTATTGGGATTTTGTCTTTAATAGTGGTGAACGTTACCGTTTTGGTAAAGTGAATTATACTGGCTCACAAATTCGTGAAGACTACCTACAAAATATTGTGCCTTTTAAAGAAGGGGAATATTACTCTTCTGAAGATTTGGCAGAGTTTAATCGACGCTTAGCTGCCACAGGATGGTTTAATTCGGCGGTTGTCACACCTAATATCGCTAAAGCACGTAGTGAAGGCAATTATTTGCTACCAATGGATGCCGTTGTTACCCCTCGTTCACGTAACTATATGGAGCTAGGGGGCGGTTTTGCCACAGATGTCGGACCTCGATTAAATATGCAGTGGGATAAACCTTGGATAAATTCTAGGGGCCATAGTTTAACATCGAATATGAGTATTTCTAAGCCTGAGCAATCTATTGGTGCTAATTATAAAATTCCATTAAAAGTTAACCCATTAGAACAATATTATGGCATTCAAGGCGGCTATAAACGTACAGATTTAAATGATACTCGTTCGGATACCACCACACTGAACGTTTCTCGTAACTGGGATATGTCAACGGGATGGCAATACAGTATTAATACCCGCTGGAGTCTGAGCCACTTTACCCAAGGTGATGTGACCAATACAACCATGTTGCTTTATCCTGGTGCGAATGCAAGTCGCGTACGCCAACGGGGTGGCATGATGCCTTATTGGGGGGATAGCCAACGTTATTCAGTCGATTATTCCAATAAAATATGGGGATCTGATGTTGAATTTCTCGCCCTACAAGCTCAGCAAGTGTGGATACGCACACCTTGGGAAGGCCACCGTTTTGTGGTCAGAGGGACGTTTGGCTGGATTGAAACGAATCAATTTGAGAAAGTACCACCCGAATTACGTTTCTTTGCTGGTGGCGATAGAAGTATTAGGGGTTATAAATACCAAAGTATTTCACCGGAAGATAGCAAAGGTAAATTAACAGGGGCATCAAGAATGCTAACGGGATCTGCTGAATACCAATATAACGTAACTGGAAATTGGTGGGGAGCTGTATTTGTTGATAGTGGTGAAGCCGTTAACGATTTTACGAAAAGTGATTTTAAAACAGGTGCTGGTGCGGGGGTTCGTTGGGCATCTCCAGTAGGGCCTGTAAAGTTTGATTTAGCCGTTCCAGTCAATAGTGGTGAAGAGCGTAAGTTACAGTTTTATATTGGGTTAGGAGCTGAGTTATGATGAAGTGGTTGAAAAGGATAACACTAACGCTACTTATCATCATTTTACTGGTTTTAGGTGCTCTTGCATGGATTTTAGGGACGCAATCAGGGCTACATTTTGCCATTAATAGTGCAGCTCGTTGGGTGCCAGGTTTAACCATTAACAGTGTTAATGGCGGTTGGCAAGATTTACGTTTAACGGGTGTTGAGTATCAAATGCCGGGTGTAGATGTCAATGTGGGGGAGTTATCACTAGGCTTAAATTTAAGCTGCTTGAAGGATAAACAACTGTGTGTTGAGGCCTTAGGCACACGTGATGTTATCGTCAATGTAGATACCAGTGCACTCCCTCCAGCACAAGAAACACCCCCTTCTGAGCCTTTAACTGAGCTTAATGCCCCTTTACCTATCTATTTAAACTCTCTCTCATTAGCCAATACGCGTGTACAAATTGATGATATGGCCCTATCACTCAATGAGTTTACTACGGCAGCACAATGGGAAGGGCGTCAAATTACCTTAAAACCGACGGTCATTAATGATTTGTTGGTGGCGTTACCGAAAACACCCGAAGACGGTAGTGTTGCCGCCATGGCGCAAGATGTAAAAGAAGTTGCAGCAACGACGCCTCAAGCGGAGCCTAAAACACCGCAAGAGCAAGAGCAGGCACTAGCTGACACTATTAAGACAATTTTCGCCAAGCCTTTATTAGCGCAGTTACCCGAAATTATTATTCCTGTTGATATCAATGTGGAGGGGATAGAAGGTAAACAGTTACAAGTTAGTGGTGATACGCCTGTGACTATTAATCAACTCTCTTTTCAAGCCAATACGCAAGGTCAACAGGTTAATCTCACTAGGCTCAGTATTGATGCGCCAGAAGGCAAAGTCAGTTTAAACGGTCAAATTACACTGGATAAACAGTGGCCGGTTAATCTAGATATGCAAGCGATGCTTCGTGAGATGGCAGGACTGGAAGAGTTTAAAGATCAGCAAGCGACACTGTCCTTACAAGGTGCGATACTTGATGAATTAAAACTCGCACTCTCTTTAACAGGAACTGTTACCGCAAGCCTTGATGCACAAGCTGAGCTCGCTAAAGCACATCTTCCACTAAAATTAACCTTAGAGAGCCAAAAAGTGCGTTGGCCTTTAACGGGAGATGTGCAGTATCAACTTAATGATACTCGACTACGTCTTAATGGGCAGACGGATAATTATGATCTTTCATTACGTTCTAATATTGAAGGACAAGAGATCCCTCCAGCCAAATTGACCCTAGACGCTAAAGGGAATGAAGAGAAAATAACACTCACTCGTTTGCGTTTAGCTGCATTACAAGGTCATGCGGATATTACCGGTGTGGCAGATTGGAGTAAGGCGATTAGCTGGAATGCATTATTGACTATCTCTGGTATTAATACAGCTAAACAATATCCCGATATGCCAGCGAAATTAGATGGACGTATTGCTACAACGGGTAGCCTGTATGGAGGAAGTTGGCAACTGCGAGTGCCTGAAATTACCTTAGATGGTAATTTAAAAAATAATCTTATTAAGGCGCGAGGAAACGCCTATGGTAATGATTCGGGGCAATGGAATATTCCTCAATTAACCTTAATTCTAGGTAAAAATAATCTCGATATTGCGGGGCACTTAGGTGAGCAGTGGGCGCTTGATGCGAACATCAATGCTCCGGGGTTAAATGGTTTAGTGCCGGGGTTAGCGGGCGTTATTAAAGGGAAAGTGAATGTTCGCGGTGATATTAATAAGCCGAAAATTATTGCTGATATCAATGCACAAGGGATCAAATGGCAAGATCAGCTCAGTGTTGGGTCAGTTGTCGTTAAAGGTGACATTCAGTCAGATGACGTGATCAGTGGCAAACTGGCAATTACGGCACGTCAGTTAAAACAGGCTGATTTGATTATTCGTCAATTAACGCTAGATGCGGCCGGGACAGAAAAACAGCATAAGCTTACCTTGAAAATGGATGGGGAACCCGTATCGGGTGGCCTGACATTAGCCGGCTCGTTTGATAAAGAAAAACAGCAGTGGCAAGGCACACTTAACAATACCGCATTTGATACGCCTGTAGGCGAATGGCGTTTAAATAAAGCGATGGCGCTAAATTTATTAGCGGAAAAACAGCAAGTGACGATTGGTTCACATTGCTGGGTAAATCCTAATGCACAACTGTGTGTACCTAAAGAGATCACTGTAGGTGAGAGTGGTAGTGCGGCAATCACGTTAACACGCTTTGATTTAGCCATGATAAAACCATTCTTACCTCCTGAAACCGCGCTACGCGGTGTCTTTACGGGAGATGCTACGGCAACTTGGAATGCGAAAGGCGGATTACCTAAAGCGTCAGTTAACCTTAAAGGTCAGGGCGTTGGTGTAAAACAAAATGTCGATGGTACGGTATTACCTATTGATTTTGATGCAGTTACGTTAAATGCGGGTATCAATAATGGTAAAGCGACCTTGCAATGGTTAATTAGTATTGCCGGTAATGGTGACTTTAAAGGCCATGTCAATGTTGCTGATCTAGAAAAAACACGTCAATTATCAGGTACGGTTGATATTGATAATCTGACATTAGATCTGATTAAGCCTTTCTTGGGTAAAGGTGAAATAGCGCAAGGTAGTGTAGGGGCACAGCTACGTTTAGGAGGGAATGCACAATCACCATTGCTATTTGGGCAGTTTGGTATTAACCAGTTAAAAGTAGTTGGTCACTGGATCCCATTTGACATCACCAAAGGGAATGTCGATATTCGCTTTAATGGTGCGACTTCTGATTTAAGCGGTAGAATCGAAACACCGGAAGGTTATTTAAATCTGACGGGGAATGCGGACTGGCGCAAACTAGATGAGTGGCGAGCCGTGGTGGCTGCGAATGGCAACAAATTGCGTGTGTCATTACCACCAATGGTTCGTATTGATGTTAACCCAGACTTAGTTTTTGAAGCTAATCCACATTTGCTTAAATTAGATGGTCGTATTGATATCCCTTGGGCTCGTATCGTGGTGCAGGAATTACCCGAGTCTGCGGTGTCGGCCTCTTCTGATGAAGTGATGTTGGATAAAGAATTACAACCTATAGCACCAAAGCAGACTTCTATACCTATTCAAAGTAATTTGGCGATTAATATTGGCGATGATGTCACATTAGATGCCTTTGGATTGAAAGCCAGATTAACAGGGGCATTAAAAGTTGCTCAAAGTAAGCAAGGGTTGGGATTAAATGGTCAAGTGGATATTCCTCGCGGGGAATTCAAAGCTTATGGACAAGATTTACAAGTACGTAAAGGGCAAATCTTGTTCTCAGGGCCGGTTGATCAGCCATACTTGAATATTGAAGCGATACGTAACCCTGATAATACGGCAGATAATGTCATTGCTGGGGTTAAAGTCACCGGGCTTGCGGATAAGCCGAAAGTGGAAATATTCTCTGAGCCGGCCAAAACACAACAAGAAGCATTATCCTACTTGTTAAGAGGTGAAGGATTAGCAAGTGGTGATTCTGATTCAGCACAAATGACAGCCATGCTAATAGGATTAGGTGTTGGACAAAGTGGACAACTCGTAGGACGTATTGGCGAAACCTTTGGTATTTCAGATTTAGCGTTAGATACACAAGGTGTAGGGGATAGTTCACAAGTTGTCGTCAGTGGTAAGATAACTGATGATTTACAAGTGAAGTATGGGATGGGTATATTTGATTCGCTAGCGACGTTAACATTACGTTATCGCTTGATGCCCAGGTTGTATTTACAAGCAGTGTCTGGTATGAATCAGGCAATAGATCTGCTTTATCAATTTGAGTTTTAATTTATATGCGAATTATTGTTTATGGAAGTTTACGGCGAAATCAGGGTAACCATCACTGGATGACCTACGCACAGCTATTAGGTGAGTATAAATTAGCGGGGTATAAACTCTATGATTTAGGGTTTTATCCTGCTGTGGTTGAAGGTGATGGTGAAATAGAATGTGAAGTTTATCGGATCACGCCTTCCATTTTGACGGAGCTTGATGAACTGAAAAAAAATGATCAAGATTACAAGCGCCAGTTGATATCAACACCTTATGGTAGTGCTTGGATCTATCTTTATCAAAAGCCAGTTGATGGGTTGCGAGAAATCAAAAGTGGAGATTGGCTAAAACGCCACGAAGAAGAGTAATAGGCTTACGAAAGCTGACTCAATAATGATTAAAAAAGCTCGATATATATCGAGCTTTTTTATTTTTACTAAAAGTAGTATTTATATTTTAAAATTTAAATAAATAATTATTACTTCGTTTTTTATCTAAATTGATATGAAAATAATTAATGGTAGAGCTGATTGACAGAAAAATAACTTCAGTGTTAAAACAGTTTTGCTTAAGAAGGAAAGAGATAACGACTTATTATTAAATAGCGAAATAAGGTAATTTATGGACAAATTAAACGATATTACTCAACTTTATAATAATCCACCAAAAGATGTAAAACATAATATAGTCAATCATCGTTTTACGGATATGATGCTACAAACTAAAACTGTTGCAACAGAAGCATTAGATAAATTAGCTTATCTTGCAGGTATTAAAAATGCACCTGCTGATGATAAGTATTTAAAATTAAACACCACTAGCTTAGATGCGTTACTAAAAAGTGCGAAGTCACTTGGTTATGATATCGAAGTCGTCAGTCTTTAATCAATAAGCAGCCATAAGGCTGCTTTTTAAATGAAAGGAGGCAATAGTGAATAAGGATATTAATGAACTTAATAAAGATATTAATATTGTCGGATTACATTGGATTGAACGCTGGCGAGTGAATAATGGAAAACATCAGTCTTATGTTATTCCTTTCGCAACAACCTATCCTATTAATATTGTTTATCACGGTAAAAGCGAATTTAAATATGGGCAGTATGGCATTCATCTTGGCCAGCAAGATACACTCACCTTTTTAGGTGATAAAAAACAAAAGATACTGGCTAAATTTATTGATTGTCGTAAAAACTCACCGACATTTAAATCAGAATTAAGTTTGGAGATAACCCCATCATCCGCAAGAACACTTATTATTCCCCCAGGAGTTGCTCATACTTTTTCCCATCTAGAAAATGTTTTTACCTTAAATAGCTACTCTCTTTTTTTACCTACTATTGAGCAATTAGCAAATGAAACATTAAATTGGTCACCTAATAATGATGTGATAAATCTGCCGGAAGATATCGATATTAATGAGATTGAAGGCTATGAGCCGATGACAGAAGAAGCTTCGGCGCTGGTCTACTATCGAGTTGCTGAGATACAACAGCAGTGGTTAAGCCAACATCGATTTTTACACTCTGAAACTCGTAAAATTCGCTTAGATAATGGCGATGAAATTAATGTAAGGTTGCGAGAGAAAATAGCCGATGTTCAAAAACAGTCATTACCTACATCCACTATTTTAGGTGTTGAATTTCGTGAAATGGCGACCCTGCATACGGGCAAAGAGAGTGGCATTGTCCCATTAACGCGACAATCCCCTATGTATCTAGTCGAACATGGTCAGGAGGCTTATGATTTCGACTCTTATGGATTACATTTAGGGCAAGAAGATCATTTAACTTTTTTAGGAAATACCTCGGGTAAAATCACTATTAAGCTGGTGGATATGCGTGAAGATTCGCCTACGCTATTTTATGAAGATGAAATGGTTTTTGATCCGGCACCCAATATTGAATTAGTGATCCCCTGTGGTGTTGCCCATGCCTTATTTAATATGGCGAATATCATTACTGTGAATCGACCTGTTATCTATTTGGACGAAGAAAAAGAATATATTCCGGGTCATGACGTGATTGATTGGAAAATCGCTAATAAAAATTATCAAGCTTATCGTGTTAATAAAATAGCAGCAGATTTAACCTATTATCAATTTCTTGTTTCTAAACAACAAGCGTTAATGAAACATAAGCCCACCCATCATACCCCAAAATCAATTATTGTTTATGATGAAAATAATCAGCCTATTAAAGTATTAATTAAAGAAAAGGTGTAACCTCTATTATGCGTATTGTCTTTTTCTATATGCTTTTTTTGGTATTAAGTGCAGATGGTCTAATGGTTTTTTTGACACCTGTTATTGTTTATCAATTAACAACAAGCATTGAATATGCAGGATTGACATACTCTTTATGGTGGTTACCACGTATTTTTTTAATACCGCTTATTGGTCAATATATTGATGGTCTAGGTGTCCGTCCTGTTTCTGTTATTTCCGATAGCTGTAAAATTATCGGTTGTTTATTTTTATTAATAGTAGATTTTTCCTCTGATTTAGTTATTGCAATTAGTTTTGGATTAGTGGGTAGCTTAATTTCTATTGGTAATTCACAGACACTGATTTCATATGAAAAAATTATTGCCTTGATGAGTCGCCATAAAGAACATCATATTAATATAATGTCTCGAATGGATTTTTTGGGCATGATCATTGGCCCATTAATCGGTATGTTATTTATTGATTATGGTTACCATTATTTACTGATTATTCCCTGTCTATTTTATTTCATTAACGCCGTGTTCTTTTTGTTCTTTTACTTAGTGCCAAAACAGCGCCAATCTGCCACTCAGTTACATAGCCTAACAGAGACATTACAGGTGACGAAAAGGATAGTGGTGATTTTTACGTCTCCTATTTTGGTTTTTTCTATTTTAATTGCTATCGGCAATAATATGTTTGATGGATTAATTGAGTCGAGTGGGGCGGCGTTGATCGACCAATCGATGAATTTACCCATTAAATATTATGGCTTTATTGATATTTCTGCGGGGATCTGTGGCGTGATAGGAACTTATTTATATGGTTATCTAACCCATTATTTAAATCGAAAATTATTAATGTCTCTATCAATTTGTATCATCACAATAAGTTCTTTTCTATTGGTTATTTTTCAACATGATATCACGGCTTTTATTCTCTTTTATGCCCTATCCATTATTGGTAAGGTTTTTTCAGGGAATATTTTACGGATGTTAAGAATAGAAATTATTCCTGTGACACAATTAGCTAGCATTTCCTCACTGATTATTTTGTTTAATCAACTGATTTTGCCCATTGTTGGGGGATTGCTCTTTTTCTCTACAGGGAATATTTCGACAGTATATATATTGATGATAATCGCTATGGCGATCACCTTGGTGAGTGGCGTAATGCTTATTATGCGGTTAAACCATAAAAAAGAGATAATCATAAAATAAGCCCACATTTGAAGTGGGCTTATTTTTGCTAAGCAACCAATGGATTACTTAGCAACGCTAATTCTAATGACACAGAATTATTTTTTTGCGCGTTCAAAAGAAGACAGAATTTCAGCTTTAGCCGCTTCTACGCCTTCCCAACCATCAACTTTTACCCATTTACCAGATTCTAAATCTTTGTAATGTTCGAAGAAGTGTTTGATTTGAGCTTTTAATAATTCAGGTAGATCGTTCACATCTTTAATGTGATCGTATTCTTTACTTAGTTTGGTGTGTGGTACTGCAACCAGTTTTGCATCTTCACCTGATTCATCAGTCATTTTCAGTACGCCAACAGGACGGCAACGAATGACTGAACCTGGTTGCAATGGGTATGGAGTTGGAACCAGAACGTCTACTGGATCACCATCTAAAGATAATGTGTTGTTGATGTAACCGTAGTTGCATGGGTAGAACATCGCTGTTGACATAAAACGGTCAACGAACAGTGCACCACTTTCTTTATCAACTTCGTATTTGATTGGATCAGCATTGGCTGGAATTTCAATAACAACATAGATATCTTCTGGTAGTTCTTTACCAGCAGGAACATGATTCAGGCTCATAAAAAATTTCCTATGAAAAATTAATTTGACGTGGCTCGTAGTATAGCGAAAAGTTTTTAACAATACCCGTTTTTTGCCGTACAGGTTGCCTTTTGAGGTAAAAATAAGCAACAAATACACGAATTAGCTATTTTGGGAGATGAAAAAACCGGACGCGTTAATTAAGCCCGGTTTAACTATATCCTGACAAAAAGAAAATTTATTCTTCGTCTGGATATTGAGCCATAAATGCTTCTGCTTGTTCGACCATCGCTTTAGTACCCACAAAGAATGGCATGCGTTGGTGCAACTCTGTTGGTTTGATATCTAAAATACGATCTTTACCATTACTGGCTTTACCACCCGCTTGTTCCGCGAGGAATGCCATTGGGTTGCATTCATAAAGTAAGCGTAATTTACCATTTGGATGACTTGCCGTACTTGGGTAAATATAAATCCCCCCTTTGAGCAAGTTACGATGGAAATCCGCAACCAAAGAGCCAATATAGCGAGTTGTATAAGGACGGTTAGTTGCTGCATCCTGCTCTTGGCAATACTTGATGTATTTTTTTACCCCTAATGGGAATTTAATGTAGTTACCTTCATTGATTGAATACATATTTCCGGTAGGCGGAAAATGAACACTTTCGTGAGATAAACAGAAAACTCCTAAAGAAGGATCGTAAGTAAAGGCATGTACACCACAACCGGTAGTGTAAACCAACATAGTAGATGAGCCATAAACGACATAACCCGCAGCAACTTGGCGATTACCGGGTTGCAGGAAATCATCTAGTGTCACTGGTTGGCCAATAGGCGTAATACGGTGGTAAATAGAGAAAATAGTACCAACGGAAACGTTTACATCGATATTAGAAGAACCATCCAATGGATCCATTAATACCACATACTTGGCATTTTCCGCACGATCACCTTCAAAGATAACGATATCGTCTTCTTCTTCCGAACCGATCCCCGCAACTTCACCACGAGCTTTAAGTGCTGCTTTTAGTTTCTCATTCGCGTAAAGATCCAGTTTCATCTGGGCTTCACCTTGAACATTAGAAACACCGTTAGTGCCAAGAATATCGACTAACCCAGCTTTATTAATATCACGGTGAATAATTTTAGCCCCAAGCTTAATGGCTGACAGCAATGCCGTTAATTCGCCAGTTGCATGGGGAAAATCTTGTTGTTTCTCGACGATAAATTCGCCTAATGTTTTCATGACGTGGGTCCTGAATGTGAATGGATAAAATATAAAAAGGAAAAAAGTTTCCTTATTAGTGGCAAGTTTATCCAAAGAATCGCATGATTCAAAGGTTAATCCGTTTCTAATCTGCTTTTTGATGGTTAGAATAGTGACCAACTTCATGCTATTGGAAAGAAATTCATGCACATTCATATTCTTGGTATTTGTGGCACCTTTATGGGAAGTCTTGCCATCTTAGCTCGAGCGAAAGGGCATAAAGTAACTGGCTCTGATGCAAATGTTTATCCTCCAATGAGCACATTATTGGAAAATCAAGGCATTGAGCTAATCGAAGGTTATGATCCACAACAATTAGAACCTGCTCCTGACATGGTGATTATTGGCAATGCGATGACTCGAGGGAATCCTTGTGTTGAAGCGGTACTTGAAAAAGGATTGCCTTACACATCAGGGCCACAATGGTTACATGACTATATTTTACCTGAGCGTTGGGTTTTGGCCGTTGCGGGTACCCATGGTAAAACGACTACGGCAGGTATGCTGGCTTGGATTTTAGAAGATTGTGGTTATCAACCTGGTTTTTTAATTGGTGGTGTGCCGGGTAACTTTCAAGTTTCAGCCCAATTAGGGGAAAGCCCGTTTTTTGTTATTGAAGCTGATGAGTATGACAGTGCTTTCTTTGATAAACGTTCTAAATTTGTTCATTACTCGCCACGTACGCTTATCTTAAATAATCTGGAATTCGATCACGCGGATATTTTTGATGATTTAACGGCGATTCAAAAACAGTTTCATCATTTAGTCCGTATTGTGCCGGGCAGTGGCAAAATTATCATGCCTGATAACGATCTGAACTTAAAACAGACCATTGGTATGGGATGTTGGAGTGAGGAAGAGTACACCGGTGAGACGGGTGATTGGCAGGCGAAAAAGATCAGTAATGACAGTAGCCACTTTGCAGTGTTCCATAAAGGTGAGCAAGTCGGTGAGGTTTGTTGGGGACTTTCGGGTGAACACAATATGCAAAATGGCTTAATGGCCATTGTGGCAGCTCACCACGTTGGTGTATTACCGGTAGATGCATGCGCAGCACTCAATAAATTTATTAACGCCCGTCGTCGTTTAGAGTTACGGGGTGAAGTAAATCAAGTGAGTGTTTATGATGACTTTGCCCATCATCCTACGGCGATTTTAGCAACCCTTGAAGCGCTACGTAGTAAAGTTGGCGGTACAGCACGTATTATTGCGGTATTAGAACCTCGCTCTAATACGATGAAGATGGGGATCAGTAAAGATGATATCGCCCCAGCATTGGGACGTGCTGATGAAGTTTTCTTATTTCAGCCACCTAACATTCAATGGTTAGTCAGTGATATTGCCGAGAAGTGTGTACAGCCTGCTCGTTGGAGCACGGATATTGACACATTAGTGGAGATGGTTGCTAAAGAAGCTAAACCGGGTGATCATATTTTGATCATGAGCAATGGTGGCTTTGGTGGTATACATGAAAAACTCCTGGCGAAATTAGCCACACCAAAATCATCTGTGGATCAATATTAATTTAAATAAGTAAGCCACTGAAATTTCAGTGGCTTACTGTTTATGACCTATTTTCCTGAAGTCGCTATTTATAATTCCTGATCAAATAGGTTTAAAATCGCATCTCGTAGTTCTTCTGTTGAGAATCCTGGCGCGGGTGTAGAAAAAATAGTGTCATCACCAGCGATACTTCCGAGGATCCCTTCTGCTTTACCTAAAGAATCTAATAAACGTGCAATAAGCTGTGCGGCACCGGGGCTGGTTCTAATAACCACTACTGAGTGGTTATGGTCAATATCAAGTACCAAATTTTTCAATGGGCTACTTGCTGTAGGTACACCAAGTTCTGTTGGCAGGCAGTAAACCATCTCCATTTTGGCATTACGCGTTCTTACTGCGCCAAATTTTGTTAGCATACGAGAGATTTTAGACTGGTTAATATTATCAAAACCAGCTTCTTGTAATGCAGTTACAATCTCGCCTTGTGAACTGAATTTTTCTTCTTTCAGCAGGGCTTTAAATGCTTTAACCAAGTCTTCTTGCTTAGAAGGAGTGCGCATAGTTCACCTTTAGTGAGTTATCAATAACTCGCACATTATGCAGAGAAGTGAATTTTTATGCAACATTAGCTCCGTTAATCTTGTTTCTCTTCTTGGTTGATGTGTGTTTTTGTGTGTTAACTCAAAAAGTTTTATTTCTCGATATTGAATGCGATAATCTTGATTAGGTAAATAATTTGTTAACTAAATGATAATCTTAAATGATTATGCAATATGAGATAGCGCGTTTAGCACTTAGCGATATTTATTGGAATTATTTCTCAAAAGAGTGCCCGCTATCTCATTAACAGATAAGCAATTTGTTTAGAATAACCGAAGTATTATTTTTTACTACAAATGCCTTATTATGCAATATAGCTGTTAAATAATTGTTTTCTTTACTAGGTGTGTTGCGTAATAGTGAGTATATCAAAGGCGTTCCACTATCTCGTAAACTAAGGAGTATCAGAATGAAAGTAGCAGTTCTCGGTGCAGCGGGTGGTATTGGTCAGGCACTGGCACTTCTTCTTAAAAATCAGCTTCCAGCTGGTAGTGAACTCTCTTTATATGATATCGCTCCGGTTACACCGGGTGTTGCAGCGGACTTAAGTCATATACCTACTCAAGTAAGGGTAAAAGGTTTTGCTGGCGAAGATCCTTCTCCTGCATTAAAAGATGCAGATGTTGTTTTAATTTCTGCCGGTGTTGCCCGTAAACCGGGTATGGATCGCTCTGATCTTTTCAATGTAAATGCAGGGATCGTGCGTAATCTTATTGAAAAAGTTGCACAAAACTGCCCTAAGGCGCTTATTGGTATCATTACTAATCCAGTCAATACTACGGTTGCTATCGCTGCTGAAGTACTGAAAAAAGCCGGTGTTTATGATAAAAAACGCCTATTTGGTGTGACAACACTAGATATTATCCGTGCGAATACTTTTGTTGCTGAATTAAAAGGCAAAGATCCACAAACAACGAATGTTCCGGTCATTGGTGGACACTCAGGTGTCACTATTCTTCCTTTGCTATCTCAAGTAGCCGGTGTGTCATTTACTGATGAAGAAGTTGCTGCATTAACAAAACGTATTCAAAATGCGGGGACTGAGGTTGTTGAAGCTAAAGCAGGTGGCGGATCAGCCACATTATCAATGGGACAAGCAGCTGCGCGCTTTGGTCTTTCATTGATCCGTGCTTTAAATGGCGAAAAAGATGTTATTGAATGCACCTATACCGAAGGCGATGGTGAACATGCCCGTTTCTTTGCACAACCTGTTCGTTTAGGTAAGAATGGTGTTGAAGAATATCTACCAATCGGTCAATTAAGTGATTTTGAAAAACAATCTCTTAATGGCATGTTGGATGTATTGAAAAAAGATATAATTCTTGGCGAAGAATTTATTAATAAATAAAAAATAACTTTTTTGCTTTAAAATAATGTAAATTTAAATAAAAACCGCTGATAGTGTATCAGCGGTTTTTTTTATTAATTATAATATATGTAATTATTAGTTAATTATTGGTTTTGTCGCGTATCTTCCGTTCAAGTAATTCTCCTGTTTCAGGATGAAAATAACGACTGGGCCAAATTTCCGAAGGCGCTACACCTAGAAAGTCAGCAATGATTTTCTCACCTTTTGGCCAAGGGCGTGACAGTGCATTAGCCAGTGTTGAAGAGCTTAAACCAGCTTGGCGAGAGATGGCTGCCAGTGTTGTGCCTCGTTTTCTGAGTGCGGCAATAATATCGGCAGGATGCCAATCAGATTTCCTTGAAATCATTTTTAATCCTTTTTCTATAAAATTAAATGCTGTGTTAGTGGTATAAATAACAGTTTATTAGAAATGCTTAAAAGCATTAAACTGATTATTTAGAAAATAAAATAACATTATTTTTCTAAAAATATTTCTGATTTTTTTCTTAATAATTTCTTTTTTGAAGTTGATAACAATTTTAGAGAAACGTAATGAAAAAAGAGTGGTATACGGCAATGGAATTGACGGGTATAGGTGGATTACCTAAATCACCACAAGGTGTAAATGCAAAAGCTAAACGTGAATCTTGGTTAAAACAAAAGAGAACTAATAAACAAGGAAATGGCGTTGAATATCATTACTCTTGTTTACCAGAAGAAACTTTAATTGCTCTGGAGCTTTATGAACCATTAGCACATTACAAACTAAATAAAGAGGAGCCACTCGTTATCTGGGTGAAAGCATTCCAACAACTTAATGATGGTGAACAAAAAACAGTAACAGAGCTGATCTTGCGGGATGGTATTAGAAGTTTTTTAGAAAAGATCGTCAAAGATTAAGCGACTTTAAAGAACGCGCTATTGCGTTATCCGCAACCGATATCTGACTAACCTCTTAGTTGAATGTGAGATGAGATCATGAAAAAAGAATGGTATACAGCAAAAGAATTAGTAGGGCTTGCAGGGTTACCTAATTCTCCACAAGGGGTCAATTTAATGGCACGCCGTGAAGGATGGGAAAATCGCCGTAAGCGTGGAGTACAAGGTAAAGCCGTTGAGTACTCGGTTAAAAGCCTCCCTGAAGAGGTGGTGAGTGTGTTAGCGGCGCATGAGCCTCCTGCAGAATATTTATCTAAGCGTCAGGATGCCTTTCTTATCTGGGTGGAAGCTTATTATCAGCTAACAAAATCAGAGCGTGAAAAAATCGTAAAATTTGTTTTACGAGAAGGTCTCGCTAAGTTAATTAGCTATATTGATGCTGACAATCAAGAAGAGATCGAACGAGAAAATGAAGAAGTGGTTCAAAAATTAAAAAGCCCCCCAGAGTCGACATAGTCGCTCTGACGGGCTTCTCATACTTTATGGGGTTTAGGTATGAAAATTACGATTGTCGTTGCACAGCAACGTGCGCAAGGCCAATTAATGCATCTTTGTAAGATGAATCAGGAATAATCGCTAACGCCTCAATGGCTTTATCGGCTTCTTCTTCCGCTTTTTGGCGGGTATATTCCAGTGAGCCACACTGTTTCATCGTTTTTAACACAGTGTCGAGTAAATGACGGCCGTTACCTTTTTCAATGGCTTGACGAATGAGTTGTGATTCTGTTTCGTTACCATGGTGCATGGCATGAAGTAAAGGCAAAGTAGGTTTACCTTCATCCAGATCGTCACCGGTATTTTTACCTAATTGGGTATTATCTGCATCATAATCCAGTAAATCGTCAATCAGCTGGAATGCAGTACCAAGATAACGACCATAATCTTGGAAAGCTTTCTCTTGCTCTGGAGTGGCTCCGCAGAGGATGGCTGACGCATGAGAGGCAGCTTCAAATAAACGGGCGGTTTTACTGTAGATAACTTGCATATAGTCATCTTCAGTAATGTCAGGATCGTTACAATTCATTAATTGTAATACTTCACCTTCAGCGATCACATTGGTTGCGCTAGACATCAGCTTTAGCACGCGCATGGAATCAAGATCCGTCATCATCTGAAAAGATCGTGTATAAATAAAGTCACCTACCAGCACGCTTGCAGCATTACCAAACACAGCATTAGCTGTTTGTTTGCCTCTACGCATATCGGATTCATCAACAACATCGTCGTGCAATAATGTTGCGGTATGAATAAATTCAATTAAAGCGGCGACAGAGATATGTTTGTCCCCTTGATAATCCAAAGCTCGGCCGGTCAGAACAGCGATCATTGGGCGGATCCTTTTACCACCACCGCTAATGATGTAGTAACCAAGCTGGTTTATCAAAGAAACATCTGAATTAAGCTGGTAAAGAATTGCGTCATTTACCGCAGCCATATCAGCGGATGTGAGTTTTATAATAGATTCTAAATTCATGTTTTTCGACTTTGGCTCGCCAATGAGCGCGTTATAATTAATAAAAAATGATCATGCCATAGATTTTACTCTCTTATAATTTAGATTGTACTTTAAAAATGGCTGAAATAAATATTGTGTAAAAAACTCTTTTTTTTGCTGGTTGTTTGCGATCTATACTTGTCATCGCGACTAAATTTGCGTAGAATTCGCGCCCTATGTGAATATTTTAATTGTGCACTCAAATTATACATATTGGGAGTGTGCGGAAAGCGGAGTTTATATGTACGCGGTTTTCCAAAGTGGTGGTAAACAACACCGAGTCAGCGAAGGTCAAACAATTCGCTTAGAAAAGCTTGAAGTAGCAACTGGCGAAACTATTGAGTTTGACACCGTCATGATGGTCGCTGATGGCGACAACATTCAAATTGGCGCTCCAATCCTTGAGGGCGTTAAAGTTAAAGCGGAAGTGGTTGCTCACGGTCGCGGCGAGAAAGTTAAAATTGTTAAGTTCCGTCGTCGTAAACACAGCCGTAAACAACAGGGCCACCGTCAGTGGTTTACTGATGTTAAAATCACTGGTATCGCTTAAGGTTTAGGAGAGCAGATTAATGGCACACAAAAAGGCTGGCGGCTCGACTCGTAACGGTCGCGATTCCGAAGCAAAACGTCTAGGTGTAAAACGTTTCGGTGGTGAAGCTGTATTAGCAGGTAGCATCATCGTTCGTCAACGTGGTACTAAGTTCCATGCAGGTACTAACGTTGGTTGTGGTCGTGACCACACCCTGTTTGCGTTAGCTGACGGAAAAGTTAAATTCGAAGTTAAAGGTCCAAACAATCGTAAATTTATCAGCATCGAAGCTGAATAATTACCGGTCCTTTAAACACCGAGTTAAAAGCCCTGCACAGTCTGTTGCGGGGCTTTTTATATTTAAAAAAGGCCATCTCTGGGTAATTTCGGCCATCCAGCACGTTAATGGCTATCATACGGAGTAAAATCATGAAATTTGTTGATGAGGCCAAGATCCTAATCGTCGCTGGCGACGGTGGTAACGGCTGTGTAAGCTTTCGTCGAGAAAAATATATCCCGAAAGGGGGACCAGACGGTGGTGATGGCGGTGATGGTGGTGATGTCTACATGGTTGCAGACGAAAACCTCAACACCCTTATCGATTACCGTTTTACTAAATCTTACCGCGCTGAGCGTGGTGAAAATGGCCAAAGCCGTGATTGTACGGGAAAACGTGGTCAAGATATTACTATTAATGTCCCTGTGGGGACGCGTGCCCGTGATCTTGCTACAGGTGAGATCATTGCTGACTTAACGGTACATGGTCAAAAACAAATGGTCGCTAAAGGTGGCTTCCATGGTTTAGGGAATACGCGTTTTAAATCATCAGTCAATCGTGCACCACGTCAACGCACAATGGGTACACCAGGTGAATCACGTGAAGTACTGTTAGAGCTGATGCTACTTGCGGATGTAGGTATGTTAGGTATGCCGAATGCCGGTAAATCTACCTTTATTCGAGCCGTCTCGGCAGCCAAACCAAAAGTGGCAGATTATCCATTTACTACACTAGTACCTAGCTTAGGTGTTGTGCGTATGGACAGCCATCAAAGCTTTGTCGTTGCGGATATACCGGGGCTGATCGAAGGGGCTGCTGATGGCGCGGGTCTTGGGATCCAGTTCCTGAAACATTTAGAACGTTGCCGTGTATTATTGCATTTGATCGACATCGATCCTATTGATGGTTCTGATCCCGTTGAAAATGCCAAAATCATTATTTCTGAATTAGAAAAATACAGCGATAAACTGGCACAAAAACCACGTTGGTTAGTTTTCAATAAAGTGGATCTGCTTGATGCCGATGAAGCAAAACAGAAAGCACAAGCGATAGTTGAAGCGTTGGGTTGGGAAGGTGATTATTATATGATTGCTGCTATCAACCAAGAAGGGGTGAAAAAACTTTGTTGGGATATTATGGAATTCCTGAAAGTGACCCCACGTGAGCAAGATATTGCTACCGCTTTAGCCGCTGAAGAAAAAGTTGATTTTATGTGGGATGACTACCATAAAGAACAACTTGAAAATCCTGACCTTGAAGACGATGACGAAGATTGGGATGAAGAAGATGATGATGGTGTAGAGTTTATCTACCAACGCTAATCTCTCTTTTTATCGGTATTGTTGTCTCGGTATCGTATAGACATACAGATAGCGAGACATAAAAAACGCCTGAATTTTCAGGCGTTTTTACTTTCTAACAAATAATAGTGCTATTTATTGTTATAGATATCTTTATATAAATTCGTTTCAAAACGAACCAAATAGGCGCGTCCAGCATTGCGATTTTGTGTAGGGGGAGAGTAGGCAGAAATAAATTGTACAAATGCCACTTTCTGTCCATTGGCTGTGGTCATAAAGCCAGCTAGATTATACACTCCCTTGAGTGAACCTGTTTTAGCGGAAACTTTACCGTTGACGCCCGCTTCAGTAAAACCACCACGATATTGCAATGTACCATCATGACCGGCAAGAGGAAGCATACTGATAAAATTTAATTCACTATCATGTTGTCCGACATATTGTAATACTTGCATCATGGTTGCGGGGGCTATCAGGTTATGGCGGGAAAGCCCAGATCCATCCACCATAATTGTATTAGCTAAATCAATGCCCGCTTTTTGTTTTAAAATAGCACGAGTGGCATCCGCCCCTGAACGCCAAGTGCCAGCAACACCATAATATTCACGACCAATAGTTCTAAATACGGCATCTGCAATCATATTGTCAGACTCTTTTAACATCGTCGTCAATAAAGTGTATAACGGTTTAGATTGTGTTTGAGCTAAAACAGTAACAGGGGCTTTAGGTTGGGAGCGGCGTTTGACATAACCGTCCAGCTCAATATCTGCACGTTGTAACTCTTCTTTTAGCAATATACCTGCCCAGTGCGCACCATCTTGAATGGAAAACATCAGCGGCATGGCTTCTTCACGTTTAGGAATGCAGCCTGTTATCACATAAGTATTTAAATCTCTCACCGTGACGTCTAATTCGCAAAAGCGGGTTCGTGTTGAGCCTTTTTCATAGGTTTCAACTTCGCTTAAAACCGTGACAGGATAAAAAGACGCTTTACGTATGGTGGCGATATCACCTTCTTTTTGACCACTTTGCAGTAAGACGGAAAAACAATTTTTATCTACAATAGCGGCACTTGGTGGGGCACTAAAGCATTGGGTCATATCATTCCAAACCCATCCCGGCGCTTTGTCATGGCTGGAGAAAGCAGAGGTATCAATTAATAAATTTCCCGTTATTTTTGTGACGCCGGATTGTTTTAATACGGCAACCATTGCTCGTAATTGCTGGCGAGTTAGCGTAGGATCACCACTAAAACGGAAAATTAAATCACCCTCTAGTTGATTGTTTTTTATCTTACCTTCCGTTTCCATTGTGGTGGTAAATTGATAATCGCCCCCTAATTGCAATAGGGCGGCTAAAGCTGTGACCACTTTTTGTGTGCTGGCTGGCAAAGATAATTGATTATCATTATAAGTTAGGTTAGGGGAGGATGCGCCAACAGTTTGGGTGATTAAACCGACTTGAGTGCCATCAGGCAAAAGTTCTATATATTTTTCAACAGGAATGGCGAGGGTTGAAAAGCTTAACAGACTCAAGGTATAAAATATTCCGCGGAATATAGGTAATAAGCGCATAATTTCTCTATCCGTAACTATAAGCTTAACGCTATAGTGTTGATTGCCAGAGGCTAATACTAAAGGGCAATGAGGGCAAAAGTAAACGGTAACACGTGTGATTATCTGATTATCAGAAAATATTACTTATCCTGTTTTTAAAACGAGAATAAGACGTGAAGCCATTGGCCTCTTGTGTTAGATTTAGTTTAGCTTTAGATAAGGGAGGTTTTTACTACTTCCCAACCAAAAGGGTAGAAAGTTACAATTATTTTCTATTCATCGAATATATAAAGGGACAGGCCCTCATTAAGGCTGCCTGTGTCTTTTTTTGTCTTGAGAAGAGTAAAGTAGAACCTTTTCTCTGTGTTGTTAGTATAAAAAATCAGGATGATACCTATTTTTTATTAGGAATAGTATTGAGGTATTAACACATGAATCAGATCCCTATGACAGTTCTCGGAGCAGAAAAATTACGCGAAGAACTGGAATATCTAAAAACTGTTCGTCGCCCAGAAATTACCGCGGCCATTGCTGAGGCACGGGAACATGGCGACTTAAAAGAAAACGCGGAATATCACGCAGCTCGTGAACAACAGGGTTTCTGTGAAGGCCGCATTCAAGAAATTGAAGCAAAATTATCAAATGCGCAAGTCATTGATATCACTAAAATGACAAATAATGGACGTATTATTTTTGGTGCCACGGTGACTTTACTCAATGTGGATACTGAAGAAGAGCAAAAATACCGCATTGTTGGTGATGATGAAGCAAACATTAAAGAAAACTTAATTTCAGTCAACTCACCGATTGCCCGTGGATTGATTGGTAAAGAGTTAGATGATGTGGTGGTCATTAACACCCCAGGCGGCCAAGTAGAGTATGAAGTTTTAAACGTAGAATATATTTAATTTGTAATTTTACGTTTCTATAGAAAACTAGAATGCTATCCTGTGGTAATATTAAAAAAGGCCTGAAAAGGCCTTTTTTGCCATAGAGTTAGTTATGGCATTTTTATATAAAGGTATAAGTTTTATTTCGGTAAAATAATTTTACGCGCTTCAGAAGGGCGATAAAGAACAACCATTTTTCCGATAACTTGTACATTCTGTGCACCGCTTTCACGCACAATCGCTGCCACGATCAAGTTTTTAACATCTCGATCTTCGCCTGCGATTTTGACTTTGATAAGCTCATGATGTGCCAGAGCGATTTCAATTTCTGCAAGAACGCCTTCAGTCAACCCGTTGTTACCGATCATAACGACAGGATTGAGATGATGAGCGAGCCCTTTCAGGTGTTGAATTTGTTTTTTGTTAAGAGTCATCATTAATTTTTGCTTAGTTGGGATTGAAAACGGTCTATTCTAACGCCATCTCTCATTTATCACCATAAAATGTCGTCAAGATGCGGTAAAATGAGTGAAGAAGTAAAATTTTTGATTGCTAAGTGTATGATAGTTGGAAAACGCAATGGCCAATAAAAAACGTTCGGCAAGCTCTAGCCGCTGGTTACAAGAACATTTTAGTGATAAATATGTTCAACAAGCAAAGAAAAAAGGGTTTCGCTCTCGAGCTTGGTTTAAATTGGAAGAAATTCAGCAAAGTGATAACATTTTCAAACCAGGTATGACCGTTGTCGATTTAGGTGCTGCTCCGGGTGGGTGGTCTCAATATGTCGTACAGCAGTTAGGAAATAAAGGTAGGATCATCGCATGTGACCTTTTACCTATGGATCCTATCGTTGGTGTCGATTTCCTTCAAGGCGATTTTCGTGATGAACTTGTATTGAAGGCATTGCTTGATAGAGTAGGTGATAATAAAGTCCAGGTTGTCATGTCTGACATGGCTCCAAACATGAGCGGAACACCCGCGGTCGATATTCCTCGATCCATGTATTTAGTAGAGTTAGCGCTTGATATGTGTCGTGATGTGCTGGCTCCCGGGGGAAGTTTTATTGTCAAAGTGTTTCAGGGAGAAGGCTTTGATGAGTACCTGGGGCAAATACGCTCCCTGTTTACGAAAGTGAAAGTTCGTAAACCAGACGCTTCGCGGTCTCGTTCTCGTGAGGTATATATTGTAGCCACAGGGCGTAAACTTTAGTACCCTAAAGCTATTTGTTAACACAGTTGTAATATGAGGTTAATCCCTTGAGTGACATGGCGAAAAACCTGATCCTCTGGTTAGTCATTGCAGTCGTATTGATGTCATTATTCCAGAGCTTCGGACCCAGCGATTCGAATAGTCGTAAGGTGGATTACTCTACCTTTATCAATGAGTTAACTAATAACCAGTTACGCGAGGTCAGCATAAGTGGTTATGATATTAATGTAACTAAAACAGATAACTCAAAGTACAGCACGTATATGCCTATGCGTGATGATAACCTGCTGACCACTTTAATGAACCGTAATGTAAAAGTGACCGGTGAACCCATTGAAGGTCAAAGCCTTCTAACACAAATTTTTGTGTCTTGGTTCCCAATGCTTTTACTGATTGGTCTTTGGATCTTCTTTATGCGCCAAATGCAAGGTGGTGGCGGTAAAGGTGCGATGTCTTTTGGTAAGAGTAAGGCTCGCATGTTGACAGAAGACCAAATCAAAACAACCTTTGCTGATGTTGCAGGTTGTGATGAGGCAAAAGAAGAAGTCAGCGAGCTAGTTGAGTATTTACGTGATCCGGGTCGTTTCCAGAAATTAGGTGGTAAAATTCCGAAAGGTATCCTAATGGTTGGTCCTCCTGGTACGGGTAAAACATTATTAGCAAAAGCGATTGCTGGTGAAGCAAAAGTACCTTTCTTTACTATTTCTGGTTCTGACTTCGTTGAAATGTTTGTCGGGGTCGGTGCTTCTCGTGTTCGTGATATGTTTGAACAGGCTAAAAAAGCAGCACCTTGTATCATCTTTATCGATGAAATCGATGCGGTTGGTCGTCAACGTGGTGCCGGTCTTGGCGGTGGTCATGATGAACGTGAACAAACGCTGAACCAGATGCTGGTCGAAATGGATGGTTTTGAAGGCAACGAAGGTATCATCGTGATTGCCGCAACTAACCGCCCTGACGTATTAGACCCTGCATTATTACGTCCAGGTCGTTTTGACCGTCAAGTCGTCGTAGGTTTACCAGATGTTCGTGGTCGTGAGCAAATTCTGAAAGTGCATATGCGCCGAGTGCCATTATCACCAGACGTTGATCCTGCGATCCTTGCTCGTGGTACTCCGGGTTTCTCCGGTGCTGACTTGGCAAACTTGGTTAATGAAGCTGCACTATTTGCTGCACGCGGTAACAAACGTGTTGTTTCAATGGTCGAGTTCGAAAAAGCAAAAGATAAGATCATGATGGGTGCTGAACGCCGTTCAATGGTTATGACCGAAGAACAAAAAGCATCAACGGCTTATCATGAAGCGGGACACGCTATTATTGGTCGTTTAGTGCCTGAACATGATCCGGTACATAAAGTGACGATTATCCCTCGTGGACGTGCATTAGGTGTGACTTTCTTCTTACCTGAAGGTGACCAAATCAGTGCCAGCCGTCAAAAACTGGAAAGCCAAATTTCAACACTTTATGGTGGTCGTTTAGCGGAAGAGATCATTTATGGGCCTGAACATGTTTCGACAGGGGCTTCTAATGATATCAAAGTGGCAACCAATATTGCGCGTAACATGGTGACACAGTGGGGCTTCTCTGAAAAATTAGGGCCATTACTGTATGCTGATGAAGACGGTGAGGTGTTCTTAGGTCGTTCAGTTGCTAAAGCGCAACATATGTCAGATGAAACGGCACGTACTATCGACGAAGAAATTAAAGCTATCATCGATCGTAACTATACCCGTGCTCGTCAAATCCTGATGGACAACCTAGATATTCTGCACTCAATGAAAGATGCATTAATGACTTATGAAACCATTGATGCACCTCAAATTGATGACTTAATGAATCGTCGTGAAGTTCGTCCACCGGCAGGTTGGGAAGGCAATAATGGCAATAGTGGTGCAAATACCGCTACAGCACAGCCGACACAAACACATGTGACGAATGAGCCAAATAATAAGTCAGGATCAGAGAGTGACACACCTTCTGATAACAATACTCATTAATCCTTATCGGGTTCTATATTGAGTAAGCTATAAATACAAACCCCAGGCTTTCTGGGGTTTTTTTATATAGGTATCAACGAAATGAAATTAATTGCCAGAGGAAGAGAGCTTAATTTATCTTCACCCCAAGTGATGGGCATTTTAAATGTGACGCCAGATTCATTTTCTGATGGCGGAACGCATAACTCTCTTAATGATGCTATTAACCACGCCGCTAAACTTATTGCTGAAGGGGCTTCTATCATCGATATCGGTGGTGAATCAACAAGGCCGGGTGCCAGTGATGTTTCTGTCGATGAAGAGTTACATCGTGTTATTCCTGTGGTCGAAGCTATCCAGCAACGTTTTGATGTGTGGATTTCTGTTGATACATCCAAAGCACAAGTGATCACGGAGTCCGCTCAAGCGGGTGCCTCTATTATCAATGATATACGTTCACTTACCGAACCTGGAGCACTGCAGGCGGCTGCAAAAACGGGGTTACCTGTTTGTATTATGCATATGCAAGGTTTACCTAAAACAATGCAACATTCGCCGCAGTATAAGAATGTGATGATAGAAGTTGATGCTTTTCTGGCAGAGAATATTCAACGTTGTATTGATGCTGGTATCGAGAAAAATCAAATTATTCTTGATCCAGGCTTCGGCTTTGGTAAAAATTTAGCGCATAATTATCAATTATTAGCACATCTAAGTGATTTTCATCACTTTGGTTTACCGATACTCGCCGGAATGTCACGTAAATCAATGGTAGGACAGTTACTCAATGTTCCGCCACAAGAACGTGTTGCTGGTAGTGTTGCTTGCGCAGTTATTGCTGCAATGCAAGGGGCACAAATTATTCGTGTACACGATGTTAAAGAGACTGTAGATGCGATGAAAGTCGTGCAGGCGACTCTTTCTGCAAAGGAAAATAATGAATGAGCGAACGTAAATACTTTGGAACAGACGGTATCCGTGGAAAAGTAGGTGACAGCCCTATTACACCTGATTTTGTATTAAAGCTAGGCTGGGCTGCAGGTAAAGTACTTGCACGTCACGGCTCACGTAAAATCATTATCGGTAAAGATACTCGTATTTCTGGTTATATGTTGGAATCGGCTCTAGAAGCAGGCCTTGCTGCTGCGGGATTATCCGCTTCATTTACAGGCCCGATGCCAACCCCCGCGGTCGCTTATTTAACCCGTACTTTCAGAGCAGAAGCTGGCATAGTGATTTCTGCTTCTCATAATCCCTATTATGATAATGGCATCAAATTCTTCTCCATTGATGGTACAAAACTACCTGATGAAGTAGAAGAAGCCATTGAAGCGGAAATGGAAAAACCGATCACTTGTGTAGAGTCCGCAGAATTAGGGCGTGCGAATCGCATTGTTGATGCCGCAGGCCGTTATATTGAATTTTGTAAAGGTACGTTCCCTAACGAAAATAATTTAAATGGGTTAAAAGTTGTTGTGGATTGTGCTCATGGTGCAACTTACCATATTGCGCCTAATGTTTTTCGTGAACTCGGGGCTGAGGTTATCACTATTGGTTGTGAGCCTACGGGCATCAATATCAATGACGAATGTGGTGCAACAGATGTACGTATGTTGCAAAAACGCGTGTTAGAAGAGGGTGCCGACGTTGGTTTAGCCTTTGATGGTGATGGTGACCGTATTATTATGGTTGATCATAAAGGCCTAAAAGTAGATGGTGACCAAATTCTCTATATCATTGCGCGAGAAGCATTGCGTCAAGGTCAACTACGTGGTGGTGCCGTCGGTACACTAATGAGTAATATGGGGTTAGAGATTGCCTTAAAACAGCTTGGTATTCCTTTTGTGAGAGCGAAAGTGGGTGACCGCTATGTGCTTGAGAAATTGCAAGAAAAAGGCTGGCGTTTAGGGGCGGAAAACTCGGGTCATATTATTTTACTTGATAAGACAACAACGGGTGATGGTATTGTTGCTGGTCTGCAAGTATTAAGCGCAATGGTTCGTAACCATATGAGCTTGCATGATCTATGCAGTGGCATGAAATTATTACCACAAATTTTGGTGAATGTTCGTTTTACGGGAAATCACGATCCTCTACAATCCACAGAAGTTCAGCAAGTCGCAAAAGAAGTCGAGGCGGAGCTTGGTGGTAAGGGACGCGTTTTATTACGTAAATCAGGAACAGAACCATTAATTCGAGTGATGGTTGAAGGCGAAAATGAAGAGCAAGTCACAGCGATGGCGAATCGTATTGCTGATGCAGTAAAACATGTTGGCTAATTGCTGTTTTTTTCTTCAATTAATCACTTTATAGTAAAATAACCTTGCTTGTCAGTTCAGGTTTGGTTAGTATTCACACCCGCTTAGTAAGGTCGTTGAACTAAAGCGGGTGAAGCAATCGAAGGTTATCGCATAGGCGATAAGTTCCATAGAATAGGTAACGCAAATGTATACAGCACTCATTGTTATTCTTATCATTGCAGCAACAGGGCTGGTTGGTCTGATCCTGTTACAGCAGGGTAAAGGTGCTGATATGGGCGCTTCTTTTGGTGCAGGTGCTTCCGGTACAGTATTTGGTTCAAGCGGTTCAGCAAATTTCATGACCCGTATGACCGCTGTTTTAGCAACAGTGTTTATTGTACTTTGCCTTATTTTAGGTAATTTAAGTGCCAATAAAACTGTTCGTGAAGACAGTAAGTGGATGTCTATCGAGCAGACTGCAGAAGAAGCGAAAAAAGCTGAGCAATTAGCAGCGCCTGTAGCACCAGCAAACACAGATATTCCGCAGTAAACTAAGTAATAGTTAAAAATGAGATTGTTTGGGGTTTTGGTTAAATAAACAGTCTCATTAAAGTGCCGAGGTGGTGAAATTGGTATACACGCTACCTTGAGGTGGTAGTGCCTACAAAACGGGCGTACGGGTTCAAGTCCCGTTCTCGGCACCATTATTCCAGATAGCTTGCGTTTTGCTTGTTATCAGCGTAAAATTTGCCACGTTTTTCGAACGCGGGGTGGAGCAGCTTGGTAGCTCGTCGGGCTCATAACCCGAAGGTCGTTGGTTCAAATCCAGCCCCCGCAACCACTTCTAACAATACAGCACTTTTCTCATTAATCATCTTGTAAACCGATTATGATCCTGAGTGGAATGTGCCGTAGAAGAGGTTATCTCGATTGGCAAGTTACAGGGTCCAGTTGCATAAAGCCCCGAATTTCGGGGTTTTTTGTTATCAGAGAATAGAATACTGGGCTATAAGCCCTTTTTTTATGCCTTGGGGGTGGGTTTGTCCACATTAGAGCAAAAATTAACAGCGATGGTTTCAGCACCAGTAGAAGCATTAGGCTTTGAATTTGTTGGTCTTGAGTTTATTCGTGGTCGAGTATCAACATTGCGTATCTATATTGATAGTGAAGAAGGTATCACTGTTGATGATTGTGCTGATGTTAGCCACCAGGTCAGTGCTGTGCTGGATGTTGAAGATCCAATTCAAACATTTTATAACCTTGAGATCTCATCTCCTGGTTTAGAAAGACCTTTATTCACTACAACGCATTATGAGCAATTTATCGGCGAAGAAGTCGCCGTTGTATTACGAATTGCGATGCAAAACCGCCGTAAATGGCAGGGCATTATTAAGTCTGTCGCTGGCGAAATGATCACGGTTACTGTGGATGGTAAAGACGAAGTGTTCGCACTGAGCAACATCCAGAAAGCTAACCTGGTACCCCACTTTTAAGTTTTGAAGAGGCAACTAGGATGAACAAAGAGATTCTGGCTGTTGTGGAAGCGGTCTCTAACGAAAAATCTCTTCCTCGTGAGAAGATTTTCGAAGCACTGGAAACTGCATTAGCGACAGCGACTAAGAAAAAATATGAGCAAGAGATTGATGTACGAGTTTGCATTGATCGTAAAACGGGGGATTTTGATACTTTCCGTCGTTGGCTTGTGGTTGAAGAAGTTACTCAGCCTACTCGTGAAATCACACTTGAAGCGGCTAAATACGAAGAGCCTGAAATTGAACTAGGCGGCTTCATTGAAGACCAAATTGAGTCTGTTACTTTCGACCGTATTACCACCCAGACCGCAAAACAAGTGATCGTACAAAAAGTACGTGAAGCTGAAAGAGCGATGGTTGTTGATCAATTCCGCGAACAATTAGGCGAAATTATCACGGGCGTTGTGAAAAAAGTAAACCGCGATAACATCACCCTAGATTTAGGAAATAACGCAGAAGCCGTTATCTTACGTGAAGATATGCTACCGCGTGAAAATTTCCGCCCAGGTGACCGTGTACGTGGTGTCTTATACGATGTTCGTACAGAAACTCGTGGTGCACAACTTTTCGTAACACGTTCTCGTCCTGAAATGCTGATCGAATTATTCCGCATTGAAGTACCTGAAATTGGCGAAGAGATCATTGAGATTAAAGCTGCAGCACGTGATCCAGGTTCTCGTGCCAAAATCGCTGTAAAAACCAACGATAAACGCATCGACCCTGTGGGTGCTTGTGTTGGTATGCGTGGTGCACGTGTACAAGCCGTTTCCAGTGAACTGGGCGGTGAACGAATTGATATTGTTCTGTGGGATGATAATCCTGCACAATTCGTGATTAATGCAATGGCTCCGGCAGATGTTGCTTCTATTGTTGTCGATGAAGACAAATGTACAATGGACGTCGCTGTTGAAAGCAGTAATCTTGCCCAAGCGATTGGCCGTAATGGTCAAAATGTTCGCTTAGCAGCACAATTACTGAAAAAACATCGTGGTGATGACAAATGGGAACTGAATGTCATGACTGCAGATGAACTGAATGCTAAGCATCAGGCAGAAGCAAACGCAGCCATTGAAATATTTACTAAGCATCTCGACATTGATGAAGACTTCGCAACTGTTTTAGTTGAAGAAGGTTTCTCTACCCTTGAAGAGTTAGTTTATGTGCCGATTGACGAACTGTTAGCTATCGACGGTCTTGATGAAGAAACAGTTGAAGCATTACGTGAAAGAGCAAAAGCGGCATTAACAACGATTGAACTAGCTCAAAAAGAAAGCCTAGGCGATAACCAGCCAGCTGAGGACTTATTAGCTCTCGAAGGCATGGAACGTTCTTTAGCATTTGATCTAGCTGCCCGTGGTATCTGCACACTGGAAGATCTTGCCGAACAGGGTATCGACGACCTAACTGATATTGACGGTTTAAATAGTGAGCGCGCAGGCGAACTCATTATGGCTGCTCGTAATATCTGCTGGTTTGGGAATGATGCGTAACAACTGAGCAGGAAGGAACAGAATGACAGATGAAACAGTAAAATCACTTGCAGAAGAGATTCAGACACCGGTTGAACGTTTGGTACAGCAGTTTGCTGATGCCGGTATTAAGAAAACCGTCTCTGATTCTGTCTCCCAAAAAGAGAAAGAAACCTTGCTGGCTTGGTTGAACCGTGATAAAGAGTCAACCAGCCAACCAGAAAAATTAACGTTACAGCGCAAAGTGCGTAGTACGTTAAGTGTTCCTGGTACAGGTGGCAAAAATAAATCAGTAGCCATCGAAGTCCGCAAAAAACGCACTTATGTGAACCGTGATGCAGTTGAAAAAGCACAAGCGGCAGAGCAAGCTCAGCGTGAAGCGGAAGAAAAGGCGCGTCGCGAAGCAGAAGAAAAAGCACAGCGCGAAGCACAAGAGAAAGCACAGCGCGAAGCTGAAGAAAAAGCAAAACGTGAAGCTGAAGAAGCCAAGAAAAAGGCTGAAGAAAAGGCAAAACGTGAAGCTGAAGAAGCAAAACGTGAAGCAGCGGAATTAGCTAAGCGCGAAGCAGCGGAAAAAGACAAAGTGAAACAAAACGAGAAACCAAAAGCTGATAAGGCTGATCAGGAAAAAGCACGTCGCATAGCCGAACAGGCTGAACTGAAACGTAAAACAGAAGAAGCTCAGCGTCGTAAAGCTGAAGAAGAAGCTCGCATTGCAGCAGAAAAAGCGCGTCGCTTAGCGGAAGAAAATGCTGAAAAATGGACTTCAGATACGTCATCTGAAACAGAAGGTACTGACTATCATGTGACGACATCTCGCTATGCGCGTGATGCAGAAGATGAAAGTGATGCTGAGGTTGAAGGTGGCCGTGGCCGTGGTCGTGCAGCAAAAGCCCCTCGTCCAAAGAAAAATAACCGTCACTCTGAAAAAGCAGATCGTGAAGAAGCTCGCGCTGCTGGCCGTTCTAACAAGAAAGGCAAAGGACGTAAAAACAGCACATTACAGCAAGGCTTCAATAAGCCAGCCGCTGCTGTAAACCGCGATGTTGTCATTGGTGAGACTATTTCAGTTGCTGATTTAGCAAACAAAATGGCAGTGAAAGGTTCTGAAGTCATTAAAACAATGATGAAAATGGGTGCAATGGCAACCATCAATCAAGTTTTAGACCAAGAAACGGCACAACTGGTTGCGGAAGAAATGGGTCACAAAGTTATCTTACGTCGTGAAAACGAGTTAGAAGAACAAGTGATGAACGACCGTGATACTAGCGATGAAATGGCTGTATCTCGTGCGCCTGTGGTGACTATTATGGGTCACGTTGACCATGGTAAAACCTCTTTACTCGACTACATTCGTTCAACGAAAGTGGCTTCAGGCGAAGCAGGTGGTATTACTCAGCATATCGGTGCTTATCACGTTAAAACCGACAAAGGTGAAATTACCTTCCTAGATACTCCAGGTCACGCCGCATTTACTTCAATGCGTGCCCGTGGTGCTCAGGTAACGGATATCGTTGTTCTGGTTGTTGCTGCTGATGATGGTGTGATGCCACAAACTATCGAAGCTATCCAACACGCCAAAGCAGCAAATGTGCCTGTTGTTGTTGCCGTGAACAAAATTGATAAACCAGAAGCTGATCCTGATCGTGTTAAAACTGAGCTGTCTCAATATGGCATTCTGCCAGAAGATTGGGGTGGTGAGACTCAGTTTATCCATGTGTCAGCAAAACAAGGTTTAGGTATTGACGAGTTGCTGGATGCTATCTTATTACAAGCTGAAGTACTTGAACTGAAAGCAGTAAAAGAAGGTATGGCAAGCGGTGTTGTTATCGAATCTTACCTCGATAAAGGCCGTGGTCCTGTTGCGACTATCCTTGTTCGTGAAGGTACTTTGAATAAAGGTGATATCGTTCTGTGTGGCTTTGAATACGGTCGTATTCGTGCAATGCGTAACGAATTAGGTAAAGAAGTACAATCTGCCGGCCCATCAATGCCTGTTGAGATTTTAGGTCTGTCTAATGTACCTTCTGCGGGTGATGAAGCAACCGTTGTTCGTGATGAGAAAAAAGCGCGTGAAGTTGCCTTATATCGTCAAGGTAAATTCCGTGAAGTGAAACTGGCTCGTCAACAGAAATCTAAACTGGAAAACATGTTTGCTAACATGGAAGAAGGTAAAGTTTCTGAACTGAACATCGTACTGAAAACGGATGTTCAAGGAACTTGTGAAGCCATCACTGATGCATTAGTTAAACTTTCTACAGATGAAGTTAAACTGAAAATTATCGGTTCTGGCGTGGGTGGTATCACTGAAACAGATGCGACTTTAGCGGCTGCTTCTGATGCTATCATTCTTGGTTTCAACGTTCGTGCTGATGCTTCTGCTCGTCGTATTATCGAACAAGAAAGTGTTGATTTACGTTACTACTCCGTTATCTATAGCTTGATTGATGAAATTAAATCAGCAATGAGCGGTATGTTAGAGCCTGAATACAAACAAGAAATCATGGGTCTTGCTGAGGTTCGTGATGTGTTTAAATCACCTAAATTCGGCGCTATCGCGGGTTGTATGGTGGTTGAAGGTAATATCAAACGTAACAATCCTATTCGCGTATTACGTGATAACGTGGTTATTTACGAAGGTGAGCTTGAATCACTGCGTCGCTTTAAAGATGACGTCAACGAAGTCCGTAATGGTATGGAATGTGGTATCGGTGTGAAAAACTACAACGATGTCCGTGTTGGCGATATGATTGAAGTGTTCCAAGTTATCGAAATTAAACGTTCTATCGATTAATCGAGTACGTCTGATTTAAAAAGGAAGGGAGCTTAATGGCTCCCTTCTTATTCCTCTCTTTATGCTATTCCCCCTTTATTCTTTTCTGTATTTTTCAATATAAGCGAAATAGATTGGCTTTCAGTAATTTATGTCATTAAAAGAACAGGGTAAGATAACGCTAAAGAGCAGATTTATTGCTAAAGAGAAAAAAAGCGTAAAGCGGTTGTGAAACGTGACTTTATGTATACTCTTTAGATATCATCGATTTTAAAATTGGATCAATAATGACAATAGAGTGATAACGACATTGTCAGGGAGAGATAAAATGGCAAGAGATTTTAGCCGTGCTCAGCGTGTTTCTCAGGAAATGCAAAAAGAAATCGCCATCATTTTACAGCGCGAAGTAAAAGATCCACGTATTGGAATGGCCACCGTATCCGGTGTTGAAATTTCACGTGATCTGGCTTACGCCAAAGTATTTGTTACCTTTTTAAACCTATCAGCAGGTGAAGAAAGCGATGAAGAAATGGTAGAAAATGGCTTAAAAGCCCTTAATGAAGCAGCAGGCTTTATTCGCTCTTTATTAGGTAAAGCGATGCGCTTACGTGTTGTTCCTGAGCTAACATTTGCTTATGACAATTCATTAGTTGAAGGTATGCGTATGTCTAACCTTGTGTCAAATGTTGTCAAAGATGATGAAAAACGCCGTCATAAAGAGGAAGAGTAATGGGGCGTCGTCGTAAAGGGCGTGAGATTAACGGCGTATTATTGCTTGATAAGCCTCAAGATATTTCATCGAATGACGCTTTGCAAAAAGTACGCCGCATGTTTAATGCAAGCAAAGCGGGGCATACCGGCGCTTTAGATCCTTTAGCGACAGGTATGCTTCCTATCTGTTTAGGTGAAGCGACAAAGTTTTCACAGTTTTTATTGGATTCAGATAAACGCTATCGAGTGATTGCCAAATTAGGTGAAAGAACAGATACTTCTGATGCTCATGGACAAGTGATCCAGCAACGACCTGTACAGTTTAACCAGCAAGCGCTCGATGCTGCGTTAGAGAGTTTTCGTGGTGAAACATTGCAAATTCCTTCAATGTATTCAGCCCTTAAGCATCAAGGTAAACCACTTTATGAATATGCAAGACAAGGTATTGAAGTTGAGCGAGAAGCAAGACCCATTACCGTGTATGAATTGCAATTTATTCGCTGGGAAGACGATGAATTAGAACTAGAAATTCATTGTTCTAAAGGTACCTATATTCGCACTATCATTGATGATCTGGGTGAGAAATTAAACTGTGGTGCCCATGTGATTTTCTTACGTCGTTTAGAAGTCGCAGATTATCCGAAAGAGCGTATGGTGACGCTTGAGCAATTGCGTGCAATCATTGATGATGCTCAGCAACAAGATGAGTCACCATTTCCTGCGTTAGATGCCTTATTATTGCCTATGGATACTGCGGTTGCACATTTCCCTGTGGTGCATTTAACCGCCATTATGGCGGGTTACTTAAAACTGGGGCAACCGGTTCGGGTAAATCACACCTTGGATGAAGGGGAATGGGTCAGAGTCACCGAAGGCGATGAGAAAAAATTTATTGGCCTTGCGATCATCAAAGATGGTCTAGTTGCACCGAAAAGATTAGTCGTGGATTATCACGCACTCAATAACCCTGAATAGCAATTCTTGCGCTAAGTGTGTTTGAAGCGTAGAATAATGCGGCTATCTGTTTAGGTGGCTGAGTTGGATAGCTGAATTAGAGATTGGCTATCTGAAAATTTTACTTTTATTGGAGTTTTATTATGTCTCTAAGTACTGAAGCGAAAGCAAAGATCGTTGCTGAATTCGGTCGTGATGCTAACGATACTGGCTCAAGCGAAGTTCAGATCGCACTGCTGACTGCAGAAATCAACCACCTGCAAGGTCACTTTTCAGAGCACAAAAAAGATCACCACAGCCGTCGTGGTCTGCTGCGTAAAGTTTCCAGCCGTCGTAATCTGCTGGACTACCTGAAACGTAAAGATGTAGCTCGTTATACTGCACTGATTGAACGTTTAGGTCTGCGTCGCTAATCAAGTGAGTTTCAGTGAAAAGGGGCCCGTAGGCCCCTTTTCTACTAGAAAGTGCTATTTTTAAGAAAGTGCTATTTCAAAAATGAGTCGTTATGTTTTAATGTGGTGATGGTTATTTAGTCTCTCTAGTTGCGACAATTCGCGCGGCTAATGAAAGTGTTTAAACGTGGTTAAGTTAAATATTTCCATTAGTCGCGAGGGGACGTAGCGGAGAAAAGATTATTCATCGTCGCTAAATATCATGCGACAATAAGATAAAGGATATTATTTTGCTGAATCCTACAGTTCGTAAATTTCAATACGGTCAACATACCGTTACGTTAGAAACGGGCATGATGGCTCGCCAAGCAACGGCTGCTGTAATGGTTGACATGGACGGCACTGCTGTTTTTGTTACCGTTGTTGCTAAGAAAAAAGTGAAAGAAGGACAAGACTTCTTCCCACTCACCGTTAACTATCAAGAGCGTTCATACGCAGCTGGCCGTATTCCAGGAAGTTTCTTCCGTCGTGAAGGTCGTCCTGGCGAAGGTGAAACTTTAATCGCGCGTCTTATTGACCGCCCTTTACGCCCACTATTCCCAGAAGGGTTCTTAAACGAAATCCAAGTAGTTGCGACTGTGGTTTCTGTTAATCCACAAGTTAACCCAGATATCGTTGCTATGATTGGTGCTTCTGCAGCACTGTCATTATCAGGTGTACCTTTCAATGGTCCTATCGGTGGTGCTCGTGTTGGCTTTATTGATGGTCAATATGTACTGAACCCAACCGTTGATGAACTGAAAATTAGTAAATTAGACTTAGTGGTTGCAGGTACTGCGGGTGCGGTACTGATGGTTGAATCAGAAGCTGATTTATTATCAGAAGAACAAATGTTAGGTGCAGTGGTATTTGGTCATGAACAACAACAAGTTGTGATTGAAAATATCAATGCATTAGTTGCCGAAGTCGGTAAAGAAAAATGGGATTGGGCACCAGAGCCTATTAACCAATCTTTACATGATCGTATTGCTCAATTAGCACAAACTCGTATTGGTGATGCGTATCGTATTACTGAAAAACAAGAGCGTTATGAGCAAATCGATGCTATTCGTGATGAAGTGATCAGCACATTATTAGCAGAAGATGAGTCTTTAGACGAAGGCGAAATCATTGAAATTTTCTCTGGTTTAGAGAAGAAAATTGTTCGTGCTCGTGTATTAGCGGGTGAACCTCGTATCGATGGTCGTGAAAAAGACATGGTACGTGCTTTAGATATTCGTACAGGTTTATTACCACGTACACATGGCTCTGCGCTATTTACTCGTGGCGAAACGCAAGCATTAGTAACAGCTACTTTAGGTACTGCACGTGATGCACAAACCATTGATGACATCATGGGTGAGCATACCGATACCTTCTTACTGCACTACAACTTCCCTCCATATTCTGTCGGTGAAACAGGTATGATGGGTTCGCCAAAACGTCGTGAGATTGGTCATGGTCGTTTAGCAAAACGTGGTGTATTAGCCGTTATGCCAACGATTGAAGAATTCCCATACACAGTACGTGTAGTGTCTGAAATTACAGAATCCAATGGTTCATCTTCAATGGCATCTGTTTGTGGTGCTTCTTTAGCACTGATGGATGCGGGTGTACCAATTAAAGAATCTGTTGCTGGTATTGCAATGGGTCTGGTAAAAGAAGGTGAAAACTTCGTTGTTCTTTCTGATATTTTAGGTGATGAAGACCATTTAGGTGATATGGACTTTAAAGTTGCGGGTAGCCGTAACGGAGTCAGTGCATTACAAATGGATATCAAAATCGAAGGTATCACTCGTGAAATTATGCAAGTCGCGTTAAATCAAGCGAAAAGCGCACGTCTGCATATTTTAGGGGTAATGGAAAGTGCAATTAGCCAACCGCGTGCAGAAATTTCTGAGTTTGCACCACGTATTCACACTATCAAAATCAATGCTGATAAGATCAAAGATGTTATCGGTAAGGGTGGTTCAGTTATCCGTGCATTAACGGAAGAAACGGGTACCACTATCGAAATCGAAGATGATGGTACAGTGAAAATTGCAGCTACTAGTGGCGAACAAGCAAAACAAGCTATCGCTCGTATCGAAGAGATCACGGCAGAAGTCGAAGTTGGCCGTATCTATAACGGTAAAGTAACACGTATCGTTGATTTCGGTGCATTTGTTGCTATCGGCGGTGGTAAAGAAGGTCTGGTGCATATTTCTCAAATCGCAGACAAACGCGTTGAGAAAGTAAGTGATTACCTGACTATGGGTCAAGAAGTTCCAGTGAAAGTACTGGAAATTGACCGCCAAGGCCGTATCCGCTTAAGCATGAAAGAGGCTCAAGCAACCCAGCAGGAAGCAGCTGAAACTTCTTCTGAAGATCCTGCAAATTAATGATATTCTATTACCGATATCTAGACATAGGTATCGGTAGAGACTTATTATGATTGACAAGTAGGACGTCATAAAACGCTTTTTGTTGAAAGAGTCTGACTTTGGGAGTGAGAAATGAAAACATTTCTGCGCGGTTGTTCTATTGCTGTTTTCATCTTTATTTCCGGGTGCAGCACTAGTCCAGAATGGCGTAAGAATGCTATTTTTGCTACTCCACTACAGCCTTCTTTACAACAAGAAGTGATATTGGCTCGTATAGAACAAATTCTGGCGAGCCGTTCATTAACCGAAGATGAATATGCACAGCTTTTATATGAGCGTGGTGTGCTGTATGATAGTCTCGGTTTAAGAGCATTGGCGCGCAATGATTTTTCAATGGCGTTGTCAATGAGACCAGATATGCTAGAAATTTTTAATTTTCTAGGTATCTATTTTACGCAAGCAGCGAATTATGATGCTGCTTATGAAGCGTTTGATTCTGTTTTAGAGCTTGATCCAACTTACAATAATGCGCGTTTTAATCGTGGTATCGCTTTATACTATGGTGGCCGATTGAAATTGGCGCAGGATGATCTGCAGGCGTTTTATCAGGTCGATCCAAATGATCCCATTCGTTCGCTTTGGTTATATCTTGTTGAAAAAGAGATAGACTCTGATTCTGCTAAAAAACAGCTGAAACAGCGATACCTACAGGCGAATAAAACGGGACAATGGGGATGGAATATAGTTGAGTTTTATTTAGGTGACATTAGTGAAAAAACATTAATGGAAAGGCTAAATGAAACGTCAACCGATAACACTTCGCTCGCTGAGCATCTTAGTGAAACTAACTTCTATTTAGGTAAATATTACCTAAGTCTGGGGGACATGGATAGCGCTGAAGCGTTATTCAAGCTGACGGTTGCCAACAACGCACATAACTTTGTTGAGCACCGCTACGCATTGTTGGAATTAGCACTGTTAGGCCAACAAGAAGACCTAGCGGAATCGGACCAGCAATAGCTGACGAACATTTCTTTGATCAGTTTGAAAGCCATCATCTGCATAGGATGAGGGCTTGTTTGTTCGTTTAATAATATAATTTGAGCCAGTTCACATTTTAGATGATAAAGACCGACAAACCATGCGGTATGTTATGTCAACTGGCCGCCATAATGAATGAGGCACAGTGACATGACTACTGAAACCGATATGACTTTTGCTGATCTAGGTTTATCAGCACCTATTTTGACTGCACTGAATGATTTAGGCTACGAGAAGCCTTCTCCAATTCAGCAACAATGTATTCCTTTCCTTTTAGATGGCAATGATGTTCTAGGTATGGCACAAACCGGTAGTGGTAAAACCGCTGCGTTTAGCTTACCGTTATTACACAATCTAGATGAATCATTAAAAGCACCACAAATTTTAGTGTTAGCACCAACCCGTGAACTTGCGGTTCAGGTTGCCGAAGCCATTGAAGATTTTTCTAAACATTTACCAAAAGTGAATGTCGTTGCTCTGTATGGCGGCCAACGCTATGACGTTCAACTACGTGCATTACGCCAAGGGCCACAAGTTGTTGTGGGTACACCGGGTCGTTTATTAGATCACTTAAACCGTGGCACCTTAGATTTATCTAAACTAAAAGGTTTAGTATTAGATGAAGCTGATGAAATGTTACGTATGGGCTTTATTGAAGATGTTGAGAATATCTTAAGTAAGATCCCAGCAGAGCACCAGACCGCATTATTCTCTGCGACGATGCCAGAAGCTATCCGTCGTATTACACGTCGCTTTATGAATGATCCAAAAGAAGTACGTATTCAAAGCAGTGTAACTACACGCCCAGATATTAGCCAAAGCTATTGGATGACTTATGGTGCACGTAAAAATGAAGCATTAATCCGTTTCTTAGAAGCAGAAGATTTCGATGCAGCTATTATTTTCGTTCGTACAAAAAATGCGACCTTAGAAGTAGCAGAAACCTTAGAGCGTAATGGCTATAACAGTGCGGCATTGAATGGTGACATGAATCAGTCTCTGCGTGAGCAAACATTAGAGCGTCTGAAAAACGGCCGTTTAGATATCCTTATCGCAACGGATGTTGCTGCGCGTGGTCTGGATGTTGACCGTATCAGCTTGGTTGTCAACTATGATATCCCTATGGATTCAGAGTCTTATGTACACCGTATTGGACGTACTGGCCGTGCTGGTCGTGCGGGTCGTGCAATTCTATTTGTTGATAATCGTGAGCGCCGTTTACTGCGCAATATCGAGCGCACGATGAAGATGTCTATTCCTGAAGTTGAATTACCAAACGCAGAGCTGATTAGTCAGCGTCGTCAGGAAAAATTTGCTCAGCAAATCGCTCAACAGTTAGAAACAAGTAACCTTGACCAATATCGTGCATTGTTACCAAAATTAGCGCCACAAGGTGAAGAAGCGTTAGATATGGAAACATTGGCGGCGGTATTACTGAAAATGGCTCAAGGTGAGCGTGCACTTATTCTGCCACCTGATCCAGTACGTCGTCCTCGTCGTGAATTTAACGATCGTGACGATCGCCGTAACGATCGCGAACGTTCTCCACGTCGTGAGCGCCGTGATGCGGGTGAAATGGATCTTTATCGTATTGAAGTGGGTCGTGATGATGGGGTTGAGGTTCGTCATATTGTTGGTGCTATTGCCAACGAAGGCGATATCAGTAGCCGTTATATTGGTAATATCAAATTATATGGCTCTCACTCAACCATTGAGTTACCAAAAGGGATGCCAGGCGATTTATTAAGCCACTTCACTCGTACTCGCATTATGAATAAACCATTGAATATGCAGTTAGTGGGTGATGCACAACCTTACCGTGAGCGCCGTAATAGCAGCCGTCGTGATGGTCAGCCACAAGGTGGTCGTCGCTTTAGTAAAGGCGATCAACCACCACGCCGTGGTAATGGCGAGCGTGGTAACTTCCGTGGTCGCGGTAATAACGAAAACGCACCACGTCGCCGTAGTAGCTCTCATAATCAATAAGAAACTTAAAGTTTATTCAATTTTAAGCTGAATTGATAAAAACCAGTCCATACAATGGACTGGTTTTTTTATAGTATGCTGAGCGTGGTGTTTGGCGCCTTATATGCAGCCGTAAGTAGGGTGCTGTTAGAGGACGACAGGAGTGATCCCATCTCCTACTAGACAATAAGTAAATCTTATTATTATTTCTTACTTAAATTTCTTAAATGCTTATAAATTGTTGCTGAGCTTATGCCTAATTCGGCGGATACTATTTTATGTGTTGCTGAAAATTCAAAAAGTCCACTTTCATTTAATTCTTTAATTATCTCTAAGTTCTTGTATTTACTTGGAATATTTTTATTTCCATAAACTCTCTTTTTAATTGGTTCTAGATGATTCTGTACAAGATTATTCACATCTTGTGAAAAATTTTCATGTTTTAAATTATTTGTATCAGTAAAACTATCTATTAATGCATTTAATGGCATATCGAGAGCAAAGTTCATACAAATCATACCAATAGGTGTACCTGCATTATTTACAATTAAAGTAGATGATGATTTAAATGGCCGAACACTTTTTGTATTGAAATAAACCTCCCACATTTGATCTGTTCGATTAAATTTTGAGAGTTTTTCTAAAGCAATATTTGTTACGGGGGCACCTAATCCACGACCAGTAACATGTCCATTAACTATGTGGATAACGGAATGGCGTAAATCCTCAAAACTATGTAGCACTATTTCACAATAATCACCGAGAAATTGCCCCAAATTATCGAGAAAAGGAATATAAGAGCGGAGTAGATGCCGATCTTCTTCAGTAATCTTTTGGTTTGTAGGAAGGTCCATAAGAAATTTTACCCATAATTACAGTTAAATAATTCTAACGTTAAAAGTTGTCGAAATCCATATTTAGTATACTCGGATAATACTGAGTAAAATATTTTTATACTAAGTTAAGTTTTATGATCCTAAGCACATACTTTATTTTCTTAATATGGCTAAATACGGGTATAGGAATTCGAGGAAGAAATTATGAAACTAGGTATTGAAACAGAGTCCTATCACCTATTTTTTCAGCAGGGTGTAATGGATGTTTTTGATTTTATAAATAAAGCAACTGAATTAGGGCTGGATGGGGTCGAATTAAATATCATTCCTGATGAAGGATTACACCCAGAATTTGGTGTGTTAACAAGTGATAGCCCTGAATATTTAGCAAAAGTACGTCAGGCAATTGAAGATAAAAATCTTTATTGTGAATTAGATACACGTTTTACAACACCAAAGGCATTAACAAAAGCAATTGATATCGCTCGAGGAATTGGTGCTGATGTGATACGTACTTATATGTTTCGTCGAGGACAATACAATCCGAAACAATACCCTAAAATTATTCAAGATATTAAGTCTATTGTTCCATTATTAAAAAAATATCGTATACGTCTTGCAATAGAAAATCATGAAGATGAAACGGCTGATGAAATCTTAAATATTGTAAAAGATATTGATTCTATTTGGGTTGGTGCACATTGTGATATTGGTAATGGCATGATGGCGTGGGAAGATCCTATAGTAACAGTGAGCAAATTAGCACCTTATACATATAGCACTCATTTTAAAGATCATATTGTTACACATGATGATGAAACACTGGTAATTACAGGAATGCCTCTTGGTGAAGGGAGTATTGATATCGATGAATGTTTTCGTTTATTAGTTGAACATTCGCCTGTAACACGTATTAACTTAGAAAACTGTTTTCCCTATACATCTCATTTTGCTAGAGATAAAGGAACGGGGGGAGTATTTGAATTAAGTGGAAGCTTTGAAGTTAAATCACCACCTTTTGATACGCAATTAATTAACCCCTTGGAATATTATTATCCAGCTAAAATTTCTCCTGTTGCATTAAAAACATTAATGGACGCACAAGAGCGTTGTGTACAAGTTTCTGTTAATAAATTAAAAGAACTAAGAAA
>NZ_CAWQOK010000037.1:0-2074 GCF_963896075.1 Proteus sp. G4415 | reverse complement strand
TCAATGCTTGGTGTTGTCTGATACAAAATCTTCAGATGATTCAATTTTATCAATACCTGCTTGAAGAATATAAATCAACTGTTTTGCTACATCAGTAGTAAGCCAAAGTGTTTTATCAACCACTGCATTGTCTGGATGGTGTTCGTTTTCAGGAAGATAATGTAAACGTAGCATCATCGCATCATAGATATCTACAGTGCTAATATCCCAGCCTACAACAGGATGTGTTTGAATAACTTCATTTTTTCTACTCATAATACCTCCTAATCATACAACCGGTTTTGACTAAGAGAGAAGCCCCCACTAAGTGGTTACTTTCCAGTATACGAAATTTGGCGCAATAAAAAAGCTAAATTTTGATGAAAAATGGAAAAGTACAACGAGGAATAGCAAAAAATATGCACCATAACTATCCCAGATAAGGGGTTATATGGTGCATAAAGAGAAGATATCAAGTCACTAATTGATTAATTGACACTAATATCCCAATGAATATCTTCATTTGCTAAGAAGGGGATTAATGCTTCATCACCACTCATAATTTTTGCAGGTGCAGTAACGGATTTTTCCGTTAAGGTAATAGTGCCTTCATTAACCGGTAAACCATAAAAACGTGGGCCATTGAGTGAACAGAAGGCTTCAAAGTGAGAAAGGGCATTGAGCTCTTTAAATACGCTAGCATAAGCCGCTAAAGCGGTGGGGGCGTTAAACACGCCAGCGCATCCACAAGATGATTCTTTGCGATGTTGTAAATGAGGTGCGGAGTCAGTACCTAAGAAGAAACGCGAATGGCCTGATGCAACGGCTTGCCTTAATGCCTCTTGGTGTATATTACGCTTAAGGATAGGTAAACAGTACAAATGCGGTTTCACACCACCGACAAGCATATGATTACGGTTAAACATTAAGTGTTGTGGTGTAATAGTTGCACCAAGAAATTCATTTCCCTCTAAGACATACTGTGCCGCTTCTTTGGTGGTGATATGTTCAAAAACAATTTTTAAGGCAGGAAATTGTTTGCGAACGGGAGCCATCACGTTATCAATAAAACGAGCTTCTCTATCAAAAATATCGATATCTGATGCAGTAACTTCCCCATGAATAAGCAATGGCATACCTATTTTTTCCATTACACTAAGAATAGGATAGATTTTATTGATATCGGAAACACCATGGCTAGAATTTGTCGTCGCATTGGCAGGATAAAGTTTACAAGCAGTAAATACGCCTTGTAGAAAACCTTGTTCAACTTCTGATGGCAGAGTGCTATCCGTTAAATAGCAGGTCATTAATGGTTCGAATTTATCGCCACTTGGAATAGCTGCTTTTATGCGATCACGATAACGACGGGCGGCTTCAATGGTGGTGATCGGGGGAACAAGATTTGGCATTACGATGGCTCTGCCAAAATAACGACTGGTATAAGGAACAACGGTTTTTAGCATGTCATCATCACGAAAGTGAACATGCCAATCATCAGGACGGCGAATAGTGAGGGTGATAGGTTGTGCAGTGGTCATATACCGGCTCCGTGTGTCTTAGGAAAATCGAAAGATCAACGATTGGATTGGACTGGATAGTCAAGCCGGAAATGAATAGTAATACGAAAACGATTAAATAGCTACCTTTTTAATGGTATTTTTTATTGTGTGTGAGGGAAAACAGAGAATAAAATCAAATAGTTACGAGGGTAATACTAATAGAAATGGCTCCTCCAACTGGACTCGAACCAGTGACATACGGATTAACAGTCCGCCGTTCTACCGACTGAACTATGGAGGAACATCATTAAGTGGCGTGTATCATATAGTGGTAAAATTGAGATGTCAAAGGTCAATCGTAGATATTTGTTTAAATGGATAGATAAACAGCAAGTTGCATCAATTATCAGCGAATAATGAACAAGATAATGAAAAAGATGCTGGAATTTATAGGGTGAAACAGAGAAAAATTTATTTTTCAGCATGCTCAGTGTGGGATGCTATTGGCTAAAAAGCAAAAAGCCCGCATAAAGCGGGCTTTTCTAAATTTGGCTCCTCCAACTGGACTCGAACCAGTGACATACGGATTAACA
>NZ_CAWQOK010000036.1:0-3711 GCF_963896075.1 Proteus sp. G4415 | reverse complement strand
ATCTACGCCAGTGTTGGCTAAATCCCCTGTAGCTAACTTAAAAATCAACGGTGATATTAAGCCCCCAACTTGTACTATTAATGGAGCAACACAAAGTGATGTAATTTTCGATTACGGAGTCATAAGCCCAACACTTATCCCTCAATCGAAAATTTATTCTTATCCTGCCAGTATGGTTCAAAATACAGTTACAGTTGAATGTGATGCAAAAACATATTTAACCTTTGTTGCGTCTGATACTTATGATAATACAGAATTAAGCGTTAATAATACGTCAGACTGGTTTCATTTAGTAGATAAAGCAAATCCTGAAACTGCGGTTGGAGCAGCTTATTTTGTATGGGATAATGTGACTGTTGATGGCAAACCTGCGTATATTTCACGAGCAAACGATGCTGCTATCACAGGGACTAACTACTATAATGTCCTATATAAAGGGCCAACCAATGGTTGGACATCAAAACAACAGACAGAATCGGTTGATAAAGGCTCTCTGGCTCTAATTTCAGGTGAAATTTTCCAAGCAAATTTCAGACAGGGAATTGAAAGTAATCCTACTCAAACCTTTATTTTATCTAGAGATGAATTAAGTAAAAAAGGAATAGATTTATCTAATGGTTTAGATTTTATCGGGGAGGCTGTTCTCACTTTTAATTTTGGTGTCTAATTTTAAAGTAATTGATAATCACAATATAATTAAAATTTATATTGTGATTATCTTTTGCTATCAATAAGAACCCCTCAAAATTTAATATAATTAAGGACTTCTCATATAACATAAAATTATTTTTGTATTTCTTTTAAATAATCAGCAACACGATATTCAATATTTTTACGCTCAATGTCAGATAAAGAATAAAACATAGCGACATTATTCACATCATAATTTAATAGTAAACCATAATAATATGCTTCTTTCACATCACCTTTGAGTAGAAGTGCTTCATAAAGTTTGTCAAAAGAAGATATTGCAAAATTCATTTTTCCTAATCGAATATTCATATCTAAAATATAATCGTTATGATTTTTTAGTGTAGATAAATACACATTCACGAAAGGATCCTTACTTATTTATTTTGGTGCATTAGTATACATATTATTTAATTCAGAATACAAAAAATCATTTATTTCATATGGATAATCTAACGATAATTGATACCACTCAATAGCCTTATCAAGGTTTCGTTCAACTAAACACGGTGACTCTAAATAATAATCAGCAATGATACTAATACTAGAATATTTGTATTCATTAGAAGAGCTGTATTTACTAGGTTCTTCTCCTGTTGTTAGCCATTCTTTAAGATAGTAGTCTGCTTTATTGATATTATCTTTATCTTCACAGATATTTTGCATATAGTACCAATAAATTAACTCAGCCGCTTCTTTATTTCCTAAATCATATGCTTTTTTGGCATAAATTAAACTTCTTCCACTATCTTCAATACTATAAAATCTTGCTAATTCTAGTTGTTGTTTACTACTCTCTTTTTGGTTTAGTAAATAATCAAGTGTATTATCTCTTTTTTCCTTCCATCTTCTATCTATTTCATATTTTTCTGATTCCAGCTCAAAGTGAGACGAATTGATGCTAATACGTCGTTCATATTCAGATGCTTTCGCAATGTTCTTTCTAACCCCCTCTTTACCGTCTCGATAAATTATAGCTAATTCTTTTAAGCAAATAAAATTACCTAAATCTGCACATTTTTTTCGCCAAGCCAAACGTTCCTTAATAGTGATATTAGTTAACTTATCAAAAGAATAGTCTTGATAAATTTCATCACCAGCACTCTTATCTTTATACTCTTTTGTAATAATAAATTTAATTGCATCAATAGAACCTATTTCAGCTAATTTAAATATATCCTTATAATATTTTTTTAAATTATCTTCATTAATATTGTTAGCTGAGTTCTCATGTATTATATTCTTTATTGTATATTGAAATACAAGATTTGTATTTTGACTTAATAATGGTTGAATAGCCTTTCTTATTTTATCATCATATAGCGAACGTTCCACAATAAAATCAATTACATACTGTGAATCCATTCCATATCGGAAAAGAATACTATATCCTTCCTGTCGTTTTTTTTCGGTCAACCTTCTGCTTTCTAAATCATCTTTCAATTCTGAAACAATATTAATAAGAGCTTGATCATCTATTATATTTTTATATTTAATAGTCGCAATTGCTTGATGAAAAGTAGCTTCATAGGCATAACCTCGTGCTTTTTGATATAATGAAAAAGCATATTCTTCATTATTGGCGACATCTTCTTCTAAAAGAAGATCTGCATAAAAATGAGCTAAGCTATAGTTTTGATTAAATGTACCAGCTGATTTATTTTTAATTACACTCTCTCTTAAAATATTCACAATTTCTTCTTTTTTAAGATAATCAGAAGCACCAAAATCAAAATATATTTTTACTAATTCTCTTTGGCTTTTACCTGTCAATTTATCATTAGTTATGTTTTCTTTCAGAAAACTAACTGCTTTTCTAATATTCTGATGAACCCCCTCACTATTAGAATATAATTTAGCCAATAATAATTTGCTTTCAGGAGATGGCTGTATGTTATATGCTCTCTCTACCAGCTTAAGTGCTTTTTCAAAATTATAAAAACTACTATTTGGTTTTAAATAGACATTAGCGAGCGCTAGCATGGCTTGTGGAGAGTTTGGATATTTCAATAATAATGTATTAATATATTTTTCAAGCAAGTTTCTAAAATAATTTGATGATAATGTATCACTATTATTTAATTTCTCTATTATTTTAATTAATCCATCATGATGCGCTAAATCAGCAGATTTTTTTAAATATATATTAGCTAAAAAAGAATTTTCTTGAAGGGGATAGTTTTTCTTATCACCCTTGTAGATTTGATACAGAAGATATGTTGCCTCAGGATAGTTCAAATATGCTGAATCAAAAAGTAAGTTAATATCTTGACTTATTAACTTATATTTTAAATACATCATTTTAGGATCTTTTTCTTCAATAAAAGGACGTATCATATTTTTAGTCTTTTTTGATTGTTTTACTGAATCCTTATTCTCTAAATATTGATATACAGCTTCTTTATTGCCTTCTTCTGCTAATTTTTCTAATTCTTCAAGTGTTCTTTTTTTTTCAGACCAAGATTGCTCACCATAAATAGGGAGTAGCGTATATTCTTTTTGATCATAATAAATCACAGGAAAATTAAGGTCATGTAAAAAATCTTTCGCTATTGAAGAGCCTAAATCAGCAGCTTTAGTTAATGACGTTAATCCTTGAGCATCATCAGTAGGACTTTGGATTAATCCTTTGTTACGTAAATATCCTAAATTATAAAGTGCATTTTTATTTTGTAAATTTGCTGATTTTATTAACCATTTTTGTGAAGCTAAGGCATTTTTATCAACCCCTATGCCATCCCAATACATCATTGCTAAACTAAATGCTGCTTGCGGATCACTTTGTGCATGTTGTGAAAAATAATTAAACGCCTCTTTATAGTCACCTTTTTGATAATAGCTATAACCATTTGGCTTTGACTGTGGTTGGATTTGATTTTTATTGAGATAAAACCCCAAGGCCATAAATACTAAAAAAATGGAGATAAGTATATTTTTAATTTTACGAGACATAATATTCCTTTTAAAGCTCATTCTTTTTATATAAATATAGCACAATAGTAAAAATTAAAATCAATATAA
>NZ_CAWQOK010000035.1:0-37094 GCF_963896075.1 Proteus sp. G4415 | reverse complement strand
TATAAATAATAAATAATTACATTAATATCTCTAATTTCATTACTAGATTGATTAATCAACAAAGTTATCTTCATTACGATCTTTATTGATGACTTTATCGTAATCAATACTTAAACCGTCTATATTTTAACCAGCGATCAACCTGTTTTTCTCATAATTTTTCATATAGTTATAAGTATATTCGTTTTTGGAATAACAATTTAGTGTCGTAAAAACGACTTGTTAGATAAGTAATCCATTATAACAACCGGTGGTTAACTCCCAGAAATACTCCACAATAGCTAATTAATATTATTTTGAAATTATTACTAATGGTTATTTTATAACATTGCGATTTTGCTAGTTGGATAACGCTAACTCAATTTTGATGTTAAATATTGGTAGCAAATTGATGCTTGATACTGACAAAGACAAAGTAATAATGTGTTTTTGGCACAATAGCAGAAAAATGTGTCACAAAATCTAAAAACGCCTCGCGAAGAGTGTTAACAATTTGTTGGTGTAGCAGGACTTGCATAGATAGATAGAAAGAAAGAAAACAACCGATGGTATAAGCGGGCTCTAGACAAGATGAAACACACATTTGCTGCGTAATAAAACAAAAAGCCATAGTACCGCGAAGTACTATGGCTTTTAAATTTATTAAAATAATAAAAATGCTATGTGTAGTTCTCTGCCTTTCTCTTTATATTTTACTCACAACCGACAAAAATATCCGTTGCAGTATAGATAAGTAAATAAAATCAACTTATCAGTAATTGAATGACTGAAAACAACGATCTACCTGGTGTAATAAAAAAAGTAAGTAACCAAAACGGAAACTTAGATAATAAATAAATTAGGCGTTGTTACAGGTTACAACATGTTTCAATTTGTAACTGGAATGCATTATATCCAATAGAATTTTTTGCGCAAGTTTTTTTACACTTAAACCAAATAGCAATAAAAACATTATTAATCATGTGGTTATAGTCATATTTACCATAAGAACAAAAATATTTATCAAATAAAAAGTGAAAAAATATGAATAGTTAACGAATATTGATACTATTGGAACTTTAATAATAGTATCTACTTATTATTAATTGATTCAGCACATAATCACTTAAGTAATTTAATTAATACTACTATACAAAATTTAATCTAAAGACGATTAATAACATTTAACACTAAAGCTAAATTTTATTTTAGCGCAACTATTAATATACTAGAAAAATAAATAGTACAAAAAGATAACCATATTTATATCTTTAGTGAATAAAAAAAGCACTCTATTAATCATTGCAATATGACTGATAGAGTGCTGATATTTTTAAGTATAATATAAGTAAAAAATTAGTTACCCGATGATACGGTTTCCATCCCCACTAGCCCTACTTTGAGGTATCCCGCCTTCCTTAATGAGTCCATTGCCCCCATTAAAGTTTCATAATCGACCGTTTTATCGGCTTGGAAAAAGATAGTCGTTTCTTTATTCGACTGCGTCATAGAATCCAAGACACTGGCCATCGTCTCATGAGTTACCATCTCTTCACCGATAAAAATCTGTTTATCTGATTTAATTGTCAAATAAACAGGTTTTTCTGGCCGAGGTTGAGGCTTGGCGCTCGAAGCAGGTAAATTGACTTTAATATCAACCGTCGCTAAGGGGGCTGCTACCATGAAGATAATCAGCAGTACTAACATCACATCAATAAAAGGTGTGACGTTAATATCATGCAATTCATTATCTTCACCTGAATCATTACCAAGATTCATTGCCATAATTCATTACCTTGATTTGCTGTTTTCAATATCTAAGTCACGACTGACTAAGGTCACTACACCTGTTGCAATATCGCCAATTTCACCACGATAACCGGAAATCATACGTGCAAAAATATTGTAAATAATGACCGCAGGGATAGCCGCAATCAAGCCGATGGCGGTTGCTAATAATGCTTCTGCGATACCGGGGGCAACCACCGCTAAGTTGGTAGTTTGAGAATGCGCAATACCAATAAAGCTATTCATGATCCCCCAAACCGTACCAAACAAACCGATAAAAGGAGAAATTGCCCCAATGGTCGCTAAATAACCATTACCACGTCCTAATTCACGAATAATAGCCGCGACACGACGCTCCATGCGCATCTCAACACGCTCTTTAATACCAGATGCAACGTGACTATCTTGAGAGTAAGTACGCTCTAATTCAGCATCATTAAAAAAGTCGGCTGTCGCACTTTTATTGCCAAATTTTTGGCTAATCGCTAATGCCTCTTTGAGGGATTTCGCTTCTACTAATTGCGCACTTTCATTTCTTAAACGACGACGTAATGCTAATAAGTAGCTACCTTTAGCAAAGAACAGCGCCCAAGTGACAATAGAGGCGAGTAGCAAACCGATCATGACACTTTTTACCACGAGATCTGCATTGCGATACATTCCCATAACAGAGAGATCTTCAGCAAATCCCCCTCCAGTGACGATTTCAGGTGTCGCACCTTGCGTGGCATTTTCTGGCTCTAGAGCTGTCTGTGCAGCATCTCCTGTACTCGTCGATGTATTCTCTTCTGCCACTGGTGTTTCAGAAGTTGCCGTTTTGGCTGCTTCCCCCGTTGGCGTTGCCGTATTTTCTGCTGTTGGTGCAATCGTTGTAGTCGCCGTTCCCTGTGTAGAAGCGGTTGAAGAAGTGGCCGTAGTCGCAGGTTGCTCAGTTTGCTTAGCCGGTGTTGTATCCGCAAAAGCAGAGCCTGTCAGACCGATTGCCAATATAATAGAAGCTGTCAAATTACGCATCAGTTGGCCTTTTACTCTCTTTCTTATCTAATTATCTATTCAGTAATGAAGTTTCTATTTCACTACTTACCCAAAATCGTTTATTTACAATCATCCTGTTGCCATCAGGAAAAAGAGAAACGCTCAGATGATATCAAACATGAAGCATTTTGATAGTAATTATCATTACTATTTAGCCATTTTTTTTTCATTTGTCGATTTTTAAGACAATTTTTCGTTATTTCATATAACGTGAAATTTTATCAACTGTCGCGATCCTCTTTTGTACTTCAGTAAAAAATGCATTAACTTGGGGTAAACACATCATTACATAACAAGTAGGTATAAAGGATGACGCAAAAAAAACCAGAAACCTCACTGCTATTAAGTGGTCGATCAAAAAAATATTCACAAGGCGCAGTAAACCCTATTATACAACGAACTTCATCCGTTATTTTTGATACGGTTGCCCAAAAACGTGAAGCCACCCAAAAACGAGCTGAAGGCGCTCTATTTTATGGACGAAGAGGTACTACCACGCATTTTGCACTACAAGAGGCACTAACCGAACTAGAACAAGGGACCGGTTGCGCATTATTTCCATCAGGTGCGGCGGCTATTACTCAATCTATTCTTGCGTTTATTGAACAAGGTTGTCATATCCTTGTGACTGGTTCCGCTTACGATCCCACGCAAAATTTTTGTGATCAGATATTAAGTAAATTTTCTGTCACCACAACCTATTTTGATCCCTTAATCGGCACTGAAATTAGTCAATTATTACGCCCTGAAACAAAAATTGTTTTTCTAGAATCACCCGGCTCTATTACGATGGAAGTGCAAGATTTACAAGGTATTATCACTGCGGTAAGACACTATAACCCAAATATTATTATAATGATTGATAATACGTGGGCAGCAGGTTTATTACTTAAACCTCTTACTTTAGGTGCTGATATTTCTATCCAATCAGCGACCAAATATATTATTGGTCACTCAGATGGTATGTTAGGTTTTGCTGTTGCTAATCAACGTTGTTGGCCACAATTACGTGAAAACACGTATTTATTAGGCCAGTGCGCAGATCCGGATACAGCTTATATGGCAGCTCGTGGTTTAAGAACCTTAGCAGTTAGAATGAAACAACATGAGCAAAGTGGATTAGAAATTGCGCGTTGGTTAAAACAGCACCCGCTAGTGGATAATGTCTACCATCCAGCACTCTCTTCTTGTCCGGGGCACACCTATTTTCAACGTGATTTTACTGGAAGTAATGGGTTGTTCTCTTTTAGTCTAAAAAAGATCCTCACCACTGAGGAATTTTCACGTTTTCTTGATAACTTATCCCTGTTTAAAATGGCCTTTTCATGGGGTGGATTTGAATCTCTTATTTTAGGCTATCATCCCAATGATATTAAAGCGATGCGACAATATGACACTCAGCCCACTCTCGCAGGAACCTTATTTAGAGTACATATTGGCTTAGAAAATATTGATGATTTAATTGAAGATCTAGAGCAAGCATTTTTACGTATTTCTGACTAATTCATCTCTTTTTTTATTAAAAAAAAGCTATCCCTGTGGTTTCACAGGGATTAAATCAAACGATCATCTTCTTTTTACGTTAGAATAGCTCTCATATAGTTTTTTTGTGATGCGAGTTCGCCGAATGGGTACATTAAAAGAGATAATTCACGCGCTACTGCAACATGATTATATGGTGCTAGCTGATCCAAATATTTTGTGGATTATTTATATTGTTCTTTTTGTTATTATTATGCTGGAAAATGGGGTTCTACCTGCCGCATTTCTACCCGGCGATACATTATTAATTCTCTGTGGTGCATTAATTGCCAAAGATGTTTTACATTTCTTGCCAACCATTATTGTGTTAGGTACTGCCGCGAGTATTGGTAGCTGGCTTGGATTTCTGCAAGGCCGCTGGCTAAGTGATACTAAAGTGGTCAAACGTTGGATGGCTCAATTACCCGAACAATATCACCATAAAGCCAATGATCTTTTCCATCGTCGAGGCCTGTACGCACTATTAATTGGCCGTTTTATCGGTTTTGTACGTACATTACTACCAACTTTGGCCGGTTTATCTGAATTACAACAACGTCGCTTCCAACTATTTAACTGGATTAGTGGCTTCTTATGGGTCGGTCTTATTGTCTCATTAGGTTATATACTGAACCTGATCCCTTTTATTCAAAAACATGAAACATTGGTGATGAATATTCTTATGACATTACCAGTATTACTATTAACTGCCGGTTTAATTGGCTCTATTGTGATGTATATTCGTCATCGTAAAAGTAGCAATAACAGCGCCAAATAAGCCATTTCGAGTAACACCAAAAACGCCATTATTTAAAGTGAAAATAATGGCGTTTTTTATGTATTATTCGATGCTGTGACACACGTTCAGTTGTTCATTTTCTTATCTCCTATCCTATTAAGATATTTATAAAACAGATTTATTATTGTAATGGTAATATTTCAACTAATTGATTTATTATATTTTAATGGCTTTCGAAGCAAGAAATGTTGGAATATAACTATCAATTAAAAAACGAGCCTGAGGAGCAAAATCTTCAACAAAATCTTGTAATAAAAAACCTGCTCTTAATTGCCCACCAATCAAATCTGTCAACGAATGACCAAATACAAGTCCGTCTCCCTTTGCAATTTTTTCTTGCAAAATATCTGAAGGTAATGAATTTTGATCACTATAAGGCAAACGATAAGTCGGTCTCATTAATCCTTGTGCACGCAATGCCTGATTTCTGTCATCAACAAAAACTACAGGGTTATAAAAACTCGCCATAAGAACCCCGTTTTTTCTCAATACACGATAACATTCTTGCCAAACAGGATTAACATCAGGTACATAAAGATTTGAAATTGGATGAAAAACAATATCAAAACTTTCATCAGAAAATACCGATAAATCAGCCATATCCCCTTGTTGAGTAGTTAAAGCTAACTGATGTTTTTGTGCCAATTGACTATCTTTACTCAGTTGCCCTTCAGATAAATCAAAAACGGTCACAATGCCACCAGCAGCAGCTAAAATAGGTGCTTGTTGCCCACCAGCTGAAGCTAAGCAGAGTATGTTTTTACCTTTAATATCTGCTAACCACTCCTTTTTAACGGGATTCGGCGTTAAATGTACTTTCCAGTTTCCTTTTTTTGCCTCGATAATTTCTTTATCGTCCACGGGTTTAGACCATTGATTTTGCATTGCGGCTTGTTTATCCCAATGAGCTTGGTTTAATGTTAAATAATGACTTTTCATACTACTCCTTATAAATTAACTACAATTAATAACTATAGTTATGAAAAAAAGGGTTTAACACTCGCATTCATAACCCCGCTGTTATAGTCATGTCATATTATCCCGTCTATATACAGTGAAATAATTTTTCCTAATGATTTGTCATGCTACAGCATATCAAGAACATAAAATTAAGGTGGAAACAACCATGCAAAATTTCACTTATTACTCCCCCACTCGAATTCATTTTGGTCAAGGACAAATTGCAAAATTACGTTCTGAAATTGGGAAAAATGAAAGAATTTTATTAACTTATGGCGGTGGAAGTATTAAGCGCAATGGGATACTTGATCAAGTGCATGCGGCCTTACCAGGGTATCAAATTCATGAGTTTGGCGGTATTGAACCCAATCCTTCGTATGAAACGCTAATGAAAGCTGTTGCTTACGCTCGTTATCACGGTATTACTCATTTACTGGCTGTAGGAGGAGGCTCTGTTGTTGATGGAACCAAATTTATTGCGGCTGCAATACCTTATCAAGGAGAGCCTTGGGAGATTGTCTCTAGCCGAGGTCAGGCAATTGAAAAAGCACTGCCATTAAGCTGTGTACTAACCCTTCCAGCAACTGGCTCTGAAACCAATTGTTTTTCCGTGATCAGTAAAAAACAAACGATGGATAAACAAAGTTTTGCTAGCCCACATGTTTATCCTCATTGCGCTATTTTAGATCCAACTGCAACGTTTTCTTTACCACCAAGACAAACCGCTAATGGCGTTGTTGACGCATTTATTCATATTTTAGAGCAATATCTTACTTATCCGGTAAATGCGCTTGTACAAGATGAATATGCAGAAGGCCTATTAAGGATCTTAATCGAAGAAGGACCGAAAGCCCTCACCTCACCACAAGACTACGATATCCGTGCTAATATAATGTGGACAGCATCCCAAGCACTTAATGGTATTCTTGGTGTCGGTGTACCGCAAGATTGGGCAACCCATGCATTAGGCCATGAAATTACTGCATTACACGGGCTTGATCACGCACAAACCCTCGCGATTGTCTTACCCGCGCTATTAAACGAAAAACGTCAGGAGAAATACGCTAAGTTGATCCAATATGCACAAAAAGTGTGGGGGATCCATCAAGGCTCTGATGCATTTAAAATCGATAGCGCCATCAATGAGACTCGTAAATTCTTTGAACGCATGGGACTAAAAACACGGCTGTCTGACTTTAATATCAGTGAAGCGGATATTCCTGCCTTAGTGCAAAAACTGCAACAACATGGACAAACCGCACTCGGTGAACATCAGGATATCACCTTGGAAGTCAGCCAGCGTATCTATATGGCAGCACTCTAAGTACTTAAAGGCAACTGGAGGTATATAATGAGTAATCCTAAATTGATCCAACTATCTGATGGCAACACTATTCCACAACTTGGACTTGGGGTTTGGCAAGCAGATAATGATCAAGTTATTAAAGCGGTACATCATGCTTTAGACACAGGTTATCGTCTGATTGATACCGCCGCTATTTATCATAACGAAGAAGGTGTTGGTAAGGCATTAAAGCAAAGCACTATTCCTCGAGACGAATTATTTATTACCACCAAATTATGGAACAACGATCAATCCCATGCTCGTGGTGCATTACTTGAAAGCCTTGAGCGATTACAACTTGATTATGTTGATCTCTATTTAATGCATTGGCCAGTGCCATCTCGCGAGCTATACCTTGACGCTTGGAAGCAGATGATTGTGTTACAAAAAGAGGGACTGGTTAAAAGTATTGGGGTATGTAATTTTAAAGAAGAGCACCTTGAGCGCATTATTACAGAAACGGGCGTTTCCCCTGTCATTAATCAGATTGAAATTCACCCATTGATGCAACAAGCTTCATTAAGAGCTTGGAATACCACCCATAATATTGTGACAGAATCATGGAGTCCTTTAGCACAAGGTGGTGAAGGCGTGTTTGATCAACCAATTATTCAGAAACTGGCAGAAAAATACCAAAAAACACCGGCACAAATTGTGTTACGTTGGCATTTAGATAGTGGCTTGGTTGTTATTCCTAAATCAGTTACCCCTTCTCGTATTGAAGAAAACTTCCATATCTTTGATTTCAAATTAGAAAAAGAAGAAGTTGCTGAAATAAAACAACTAGATAAAGGAAAGCGGTTGGGGCCTGATCCTGATACTTTTGTTGATATCTAGTATTTCACGCTCTATAAGTAAGCCAATAGTACTCTTGCTATTGGCTTTTTATTAACTATACCAATGATATATATTTTATATCATTACACTTTAAAATAAGACAAAGTAAATTTATTGTTTTTTAATATATGATTAGCGCATGTCTAACTAAGTCAAATTAAATCTTTATTTACATTTAAAATTTTCATCTGCTATTTTTTATATATTGTTAAGTTAGTTACTTAAAGTTCAGTTTCTGATATCTAAAAAAACTATAAATACGAAAATCTCATCATTATTTGTTACGATGAGTTTAAAAATGACGACGTTAAATAATGTACCTTCCCCACGCCCCAGTTCTATTACGAGAAAAGTCGCTTGGCTTAATATTTTTATACAATTAGCATTTCCTATTGTGACAACCATGCCTACGCAGACTTTTGCCAATGAGAATAACTTTAAAAAACATAATATTAGCGATATAAATCAACAAAATACTTATCAAGTCAAAGCGGGTGATACCCCAGAATCTATCGCAAAAAAATTTAATATAAAATTATTTAAATTGATTGAAGCTAATCCACAACATGTATCGTTAACGGGTGAGCTAAAAATAAATGATGGAACTATTCTTAATATTCCTAATGAATATTTATTAAAAAAAAAGTGGCTCAATAATCAAGATGAGGCAATCCCCTCAACAGAGGGCGAAGAGCTCGCTAAAATTATTGTTGATAATTCATTTTTACTCAATAAAGATATCGATGTAACACAATATGCAATTAGCCAAATCTCCAGTAAATCCAATCAGAAAATAGAACAATGGCTTAATCAATTTGGGCATGCGCGAGTTTCACTTTCAGCAGATAAAAATCTCACCTTAAAAAATAGCTCAGCGGAATTGTTAATTCCATTATATGAACAAAAAGAAAAGCTGATCTTTGCTCAAACTAACTATCATCGCAAAGATCTTCGTAGCCAATTTAATTATGGTATTGGTTATCGCTATTTTACTGAAAAATTTATGGTCGGCATTAATGGCTTTTATGATCATGATTTAACGCATCATCATAATCGTTTGGGAATTGGCGCCGAAATTTGGCGAGACTATTTCAAATTAAGTTCTAACCATTATCACCGTCTATCAAGTTGGCGAGCCTCTAATAATATCTTAGATTATAGTGAACGCCCTGCGAATGGTTGGGACATTCGAACAGAAGGCTATTTTCCAGCTTATCCACAATTAGGCACTAAATTAATCTTTGAACAATACTACGGTAAAGAAGTTGGTCTATTTGGCAAAGATAAACGGGACAAAAATCCACATACCTACACATTAGGGATTAATTATACTCCGATACCATTAGTCACATTAAATGCCGAGCGTCGTATTGGCTTACATGATCGTGCTGATAATAACTTGAATATCAACTTGTCCTACCGCATAGGAGAATCACTCGCTTCACAACTTAATCCTGATAATGTCAAAGCAATACGTACATTAGCAGGAAGTCGTTATGACTTTGTTAATCGTAATAACGATATGATTTTAGAATATAAAAAGGAAACTTTAGTTTTCCTTTCTATGGTTGATTCAATAAATGGTTATGCTAAAGAGGAGCGCGATTTACAAGTTCAAGTAAAAACAAAATATCCGTTAGCCAATATTGAATGGTCCGCAAGTAAGTTAAATGCCCAAGGCGGGCAAATAAAACATCATGGTGGAACTCACTACACCGTGATTTTGCCTCAATATCAAATTGGTGCAATTGAGAAAAATAGCTATATCATTAGTGCTGTTGCCATTGATACCCATGGCAATCGTTCAGCGCCTGTTCAAACAACGGTTATTGTAGATAAATCGTTAATCAATACGCGTAATAGCCTATTTTCACCTAAACAGAGCCAACTATTCGCTAACGGTGAAGCAACCCAAAAGTTAATATTATCCATCGTTGATAATGATAATTTACCCGTTGATATTGATAGTAAAGAAATTACTTTACAGCAACAGTCTGATACAGAAAAAGGCAATAGCCGTATTTCTACTTTCTCTCGTTTAGCTGCTGGGAAATATCAATTAACGGTTACAGCAGGAAGCATACCGGAAAAATTAACCCTAACCCCCGTATTCCGTGATAATACCTTCAACTCAGCAACCGTGACACTTATTGCCGATAATCAAACTGCCCATATTGCAAAAGGCAACCTAACGGTTACAAAAGATAACGCGCCAGCCGACGGTAAAAGTCAAAATAAAATCAAAGTACGAGTCACTGATAGCAACCACAATCCATTGGCTCATTATCCAGTCAACTTTACTGCCAGTAATGGTGCTAATGTCATTAGCTCAAGAAAAACGGATGAACAAGGTGAGATTATTGCTTCAGTGACTAATACTCAAGTAGGGAGTTCGCAGATTGGTGTACAAGTAAAAGGGATAACCTATTCGACTGAAGTCCATTTTAGTGTGGATAATGATAGCGCCTATATTCCACAACAAAACTTCACGATCACACCACCACTTTCTCTAGCCGATGGTAAAACAGAAAAAAACATTTCATTACAAGTTGTTGATAAGCAAAATAATCCGATACCCGCTACTCATGTGACATTATCGGCAGATAACCAAGCACAATTAAAACAAACCATATTAACCACAGACGAGCAAGGTAAGGCGACCACCACTATGATAAGTAAAGTCGCCGGTACGGTCACCGTGAGGGCCAAAATAAACGACAAGATGACTCACGCGACAACCCAATTTATCGCCAACCAAGCTAAGGGGGTTATTGTCTCCATAACCCCATCCTCTACAACTCATGTCGCAGATGGTCAAACCCCGGTCATCCTTACTGCATTAGTACAAGATCAGTTCGGTGAGCCGCTCCCTCATGCACAAATTAGCTGGGAAACTGAGCACGATAAAAGTATTGTTAACATTGAACATACCACAATGACTAATGAGCAAGGGATCACCACCAACAAGTTAACCAGTACACAAGCACTCAGTGTGCGGGTAACTGCGCGTATAAATAACAATGCCTTTACTGCTGAGCCAATTACTTTTATTGCTAATGGGCAACAAGCTTTGATTAGTGAATTATTGGTTAATAAAAATCAGATTGTTGCAGATAAGCAAGATCCCGCAGAACTTACTGCAATAGTAACAGATAAACTGGGTAATCAACTTCCTGATACTATTGTTAATTGGCAAGGGAGTGCTGGTACTCAATTTGCTCAGCAACAAACTAAGACCGATGCTCAAGGTATCGCCAAAAATACGCTAACAACATCACAATCAGGTATCACAACCATCACCGCGCGATTAAATAATGGTCAACATGCACAAACTAACTTAGTTGCCGTTGCAGATCTCAAAAGTGCCACTCTCACATTAACGACATTAAATAATAAGCAATCTGCCATAGCAGATAACCAAGATAGCATTACCGTAGTAGCAAACTTAACTGATGCTTATCATAACCCATTGAAAAATATCCCTGTCTATTGGCAATCAAGTATTAATCATATTGATGAAACTACTACTCAAACAGATGAAAAAGGCAGAACGCAAGTTGTCATTTCAGGAACCAAAGCACAGCCAACAACAATTACCGCCTATTTATCAAATAAAGAGAAAAAAAGCATTCAGGTAACCTTTGTTGCGGGAGCGCCAGTGCAACAAAATAGTTATTTGACGATTGAACCACAATCTATCATTGCCGATGGTAATGCCTTTGCTGTGGGTAAAATAGACCTGCGTGATAAATTTGATAATCCGGTAATAGGTCGTAGTAACGATATTGCGTTAATTGGGGATAACAGCACCATCCAATTCAGTAAAATCACAGAAACGGCTAACGGCAATTATCAAGCTCATATTAGAGGTACAAAAGCGGGACTCAGTCAAATTACCGCCACTATTGATAGTATTACGGTAACGCAATCTTTAGGATTTTTAACAGATAATAAAACAGTCAAGATCCACTCCGTTAAGGTTATGGCACCTTATACCGTAACAGCGAATGGTAAAGACAAAGTCATTATTCAAGCACAAATCACCGATAAACATAACAATCCAGTATCAAAAGGCGTTACTGTCGGTTGGATAAGTGATCTCGGTAAGCTTGCAGCACCATTAAGCATGACCAATAAGCAAGGAATAGCTGAAATTACCCTCTCAAGTACTCAGGCAGGAAAAGCGAAAGTAACGGCAGTGCTCAATAACCAACAATCTGTCAATGCTGATCACATTGTCACCTTTACGGAAGGTGATATTTCGGCCTCTCTTTCTACTGTTGCCATATTCCCTGACACTATTGTCGCAGGGGCAAATAAAGCGACCGTAACAATAACCTTAAAGGATAAAGAAGGTAATTTATTGCCCAACTTAGCCAATAAAATCACCTTAACGCCGCAGACTAATTTACAAACAACGATTACGCCCTTTAAAGAGAAACAAAAAGGCATTTATCAAGCCCAAGTGAGCGCATTAAAAACCGGAAAAACCTCGTTATCGGCTCACGTTGCTCCATTAGCAATAAAACAATCCGTTTCTTTAACGGTGCTCCCTAATAACACAACAGCAAAGGTGAAAAACTTTACTATTAGCAATATGCAACCACATGCTGGGGAGTCTATTACTTATAAAGCCTATTTAGTTGATAACCATGATAATCCTGTCGGTATGGGTGTACCTGTCGCTTGGTCAACGAATGAAGGTAGTCAACTCGAAACACCATTAACTTTTACAGATGATAATGGTGTAGCAATAGTTGGATTATCTCGACGCTCTGTCGGTGTTGCCAAAGTCAGCGCAATATTAGAAACAGGTACTTATATAGCAGATGATGTTCACTTTTTAACGGGTCACATTGATGAAACGATGTCAGAACTGTCGTTGAACCCGAGTCAAATCATTGCTAATGGCAAAGATAAGGCATTATTGACATTTGTTATTAAAGATAAAAATGGAAATATCATCCCCAACCAACAAGTAAGCGGATTTTCTAAAAATCCAACCATCAAATTTAGTCAAGCACAACAAATATCACCGGGACGCTATGAGATTGAAATAACAGGAACTCAATCGGGCACAGCACAGATTGGTGTTATGGTAAATGGCACCCATTTCAAAAAACAAAAAATATTACAACTTAATGCCGATGTGACGACATGGAAAATACGCGCTGTTGAGGTTGATAGAACAACCATAACCGCAGGAGATAAAGGTGTTAACTACCAAGCAACTGTCGTTGATGCCAATAATAATGTATTACCTAATGTTATTGTGTCATGGAAATTACTCGGATCAGCAGATGATTATCATTACAGCACTTATACTAATGATAAGGGGATAGCAACGAATCGAGTGACTAGTCATGTCGCGGGACGCTTGAAGATGAGCGCTTATCTTGATTCTAATAATTATAAATCAACACAAGATATTACTGTAATACCGGCTGAAATAGATATTCATAAATCAACCTTTAATAGTCATCGTCGTTCTATAAATGCTGATAATAAAGATAGTACGTTATTAAGCGTAAAATTAATGGATAAATACGATAATACTATTGATGGTAAGAATGTTGAGATTAAAACTATCAGTGGTAAGCCTAATTTTAGTGACAATCCATTAAAGTCAGTGGGCAATGGTGAATATCAAACAAATGTTACAGCAAATACGATGTCCGATATTATCTTAACCGCTCAAGCTGAAACAATAACTATCGCAGAGCCATTGACGATTAAAGTGGCTATCCCTAAATCTGAAATTACCTTTGAGAAACCTATCCAACAGGAAATCTACAAATCAACTGTGATTGATGCGTTAAGTTATAAAGGTGTACCACAAAATATGCAGGTAATATGGTCAAGCTCTGATCCTACTGTTGCTTCCATTGATACAACAAGTGGGCAAATCTCCATGAAAAAGGCTGGTACTACAATTATTACCTTACAAACCTTAGGTAATGAGCAATATCCATCAGCTAAAAATAGCTATCCTTTAGTGATAGAAAAAGCGCCACCAAAACTGAAAGTAACCTCTCCTCACACCATACAATCGATCTGGAATGATGGCATTACCCATCAAATAACAGCGGAATTTGATAATCCAGAGGTTAAAAATACCCCCATTCATTTCTCTAGTAGCGATACCTTGGTAGCCACCATTGATAGTAAAGGTAACTTAACCGCCATTAAACCAGGAAAAACAAAAATAGTAATACAAAGTGATGCTACAGATAAATTCCTAGCTGATAGCCAAACTGTAGACTATCAGCAAGAAAAAGCTGCACTAAGTTATTATTTTAAAAAGAATTATATTGTATTAACAACTGATTCTGCTGCAGATAAATTATTGATGGCTCAAAGCCCTACGCCAGATGTCCCCGTTGAAGCGAATGCAACTTGGTATAGTAGTCAACCTAACATAGTTGAAATCACCCCAGATGGGATTATCAAAAACCTTAATATTGGGCAAACAACATTAACACTTGAGGTGAAAAATAATAATTATTTTCAAGATCATGAGCAAAGCTATAACGTCATTATACAAGCATCGCCTCGCATCACAATTAACTCATTTGAGTTTCTATCTGCGGGAGAGAGCAAATCAAATACACATTTGGATGATTTAACTTGGCAACCTTTATACACTTCAGACGATCAGTTTATTGTTAAATGGTCTTCATCAGACACACCTAAAGCGATTAACTTCGAGTTATTTGATGAAAACGGCACTTCTATCGCCTTAGAAGAAAGACAAAACTATGCACCTAAACATAATATACATGACCCGGTAAAAATTCAGGTACCGAAACAATATCTAACCAGTCCAAAACAATTAACACTAGAAGTCACAACCTTTGATAGTAATAATCAGCCTTACGTCGATCCTAAAAAATATAAAATTAATATTGACTATTTTCCTGCCAATAATGCATATAAAATAATCTCTCTTGATTATAATTCTAAATTTATCTATACAAACTCAGGAAAGAGTGCTTCAGCTTGTCAAAATGGTTGGTCAACCGCTACAACACATCTTATTTTAACGCCAAGATTAGTATTTAAAGGTGAGCCGAAAAAGTTACTTTATCCCATTTCTATTACTACGGAATTATATGATGTAACATTAAATTCATCGGATAAACTCATCGGACATATTAATAAGAAATTAACTTATCCAGATAAGATTATATTTAGCGAGCGTTCTAAAAAAATAGCTGAAATATCGCCAACATCATCACACTACGCATTAGACGAAGAATGTAGAATTAATGATTCTGGTCATGGTACGTTAAAAGCAAATATAACCATAGGTAACAGATCCAGTTATCTTAAAAAAGAATTTCATTGGAATGGCCAAATAGGGGTATATTTTTAAAGACCGGGTGCTTGTACCACATATCTCACAACTTGAACAAAAATTGGGGGGAGGAAACCTCCCCCATCAAGCTATTGATGACACATCAAAATAGCTTGAACGACCATGTTTCCGTTACTAATGTTAAGCGAACATAATCGTTCACCGACAATTAAAGCAAACATAAGTACCGTCACACAGACAACTGTAATGCCAAATAAGGTTATTTTCGTCAATTTGATTGACTCCTTTTAATAAAGGAGGCAGAATCAAGTTGTTGAGCTTTGAGACTGCCTCGGATTTTATGAAAATAAAATTCGGGGCTTTTGTCTTTTTGGCTCTAGCGCAATGCTTGAACCAAAACGATCCAAGCACCCACCGCTATAGTAGCAGAATTTTCCCTCACCTCTATACCTTACTGGTAGTATTTTTTAAAATTAATCAAATTAAAACAACATGTTACATGAATAACTAATAAATATTCTTGTTGACTCTGATATCTAAAAAAGACAAAATCAATCCGCTAAAACAAAGAAATTTACTTATTTTATTTTCTTGACTCCATTCTTGAAAAAAAGATCTGCACCCACCTCTTTGTTTTGCACTCGCCCTACATGTCGTTATGTGGGGCTTTCTTTTTTCTATTACATCGAAAAAAGAAAAATCCCGAATAGGTAATTAATACCCATTCGGGATTGTTATAACAACAACTAAAAAATTAAGATTTTTTTATCTTTGCATGCATCTCTTGGACTGAAATAACATCAATAGTAGGATCAGCACTCAATGACAGTGTTGTCGCAAATCCGCCATTTAATGTGGTGTCATAGTGAACTTTATATTGTAATGCACTACGGCGGATCAATTTTGAATCCTCAATAGCTTGGCGACCGGCAGTCGTATTGACAATATAGTCATACTCACCATTTTTAATTCTATCTTGAATATGAGGTCGCCCTTCATGCACTTTATTCACTAGGCGAGGATTGATACCGGCTTCCCCCAAGACAATGGCAGTACCATGTGTTGCATCTAACTCAAAACCATTTTTCAATAGCTTAGTTGCTAAATCAACGACACGTTTTTTATCACCTTCACGAACCGAAAGTAGCGCTCTTCCTTTTTTCTTCATGGTGGAATTGCTACCTAACATCGCTTTAGCAAAAGCTTGTGCAAAAGTAGCACCAACCCCCATCACTTCACCGGTAGATCGCATTTCAGGCCCTAAAATAGGGTCGACACCTGAGAATTTATTAAAGGGAAGTACCACCTCTTTAACCGAGTAGTAAGGAGGGATCACCTCTTTGGTAACGCCTTGCTGTTCAAGACTTTGTCCTATCATCACTCGAGCAGCAACTTTTGCTAATGGCACACCGGTTGCTTTAGAGACAAAAGGCACTGTACGTGCGGCACGAGGATTCACTTCGATAAGACAAACATCATTACCTTTCACCGCAAACTGTACGTTCATCAACCCTTTAACGCCTAATTCAAAAGCGAGTTCACGTACTTGCTTGCGCATTATATCTTGAATATCTTGGCTTAAAGTATAAGCAGGTAGAGAGCAAGCTGAGTCTCCAGAGTGAACACCCGCTTGTTCGATATGCTCCATAATACCGCCTATCACCACTTGTTGACCGTCACAAATCGCATCAACATCTACTTCAATGGCATCATCTAGGAATCGGTCTAACAGTACGGGAGCATCATTAGAAACACTGACCGCCGTTTGGAAATAACGACGTAAATCAATTTCATCGTAAACAATTTCCATTGCTCGTCCACCAAGGACATAAGATGGACGTACCACCAGCGGGTAACCAATAGATTTTGCCTTATCTACCGCTTCTTCTAATGTCGTCACTGTGGCATTTTCTGGTTGTTTTAACCCTAACTTATCCACGGCTTTTTGGAAACGTTCTCTGTCTTCTGCCTTATCGATTGCATCAGGACTGGTACCGATAACAGGCACCCCTTCAGCTTCTAAAGCTCTTGCTAATTTTAATGGTGTTTGACCACCATATTGCACAATCACGCCTTGTGGTTTTTCGATCCGTACAATTTCTAATACATCTTCAAGGGTGACTGGCTCAAAATAAAGTCTATCGGAGGTATCATAATCCGTTGAAACCGTTTCTGGATTACAATTAACCATAATGGTTTCATACCCATCTTCCCGTAATGCTAGAGCGGCATGAACACAACAATAATCAAACTCTATCCCCTGACCGATACGATTTGGCCCACCACCTAAAACCATCACTTTAGGTTTGTCTTGATTTGGATCCGACTCACACTCTTCTTCATAAGTGGAGTACATATAAGCGGTATCCGTAGCAAATTCTGCCGCACAAGTATCAACCCGTTTATAAACTGGGTGTAATTGATATTGTTCTCTTAATTGGCGAATGGTTTGCTCTTTCACATTCAAGATATTAGCTAGGCGTGCATCAGCAAAACCTTTACGTTTTAATTGACGCAAGAAATCAGCATTTAGACCAGCTAAACCAAGTTGTGCCACTTGCTCTTCTAGGCGAACAATCTCTTCTATTTGCACTAAGAACCAACGATCGATATTGGTGAGATTAAACACCCCATCAACCGACATTCCAGCGCGGAAAGCATCCGCGATATACCAAATGCGATCCGATCCGGCTTCTTTTAATTCACGACGAATTTTGGTGAGCGCTTCAGGATCGTCGAGGTTTACTTTAGGATCAAACCCAGTTGCACCAACCTCTAGTCCGCGTAATGCTTTTTGCATTGACTCTTGTTGAGTACGCCCAATAGCCATCACCTCACCAACAGATTTCATTTGCGTGGTTAAACGGTCATTGGTACCGGCAAATTTTTCAAAGTTAAAGCGAGGGATTTTAGTCACTACATAATCAATAGAAGGTTCAAAAGAGGCTGGGGTTCTTCCTCCAGTGATATCATTCATCAACTCATCGAGGGTATAACCTACTGCAAGTTTTGCCGCGACTTTTGCAATTGGGAAACCTGTTGCTTTTGACGCTAATGCTGATGAGCGAGAAACACGAGGGTTCATTTCAATAACAATTAAACGCCCTGTTTTAGGATCAACGGCAAATTGCACATTGGAGCCACCGGTTTCAACCCCAATCTCGCGTAATACTGCCATCGAGGCATTACGCATAATTTGATATTCTTTGTCTGTTAGCGTTTGCGCTGGAGCAACCGTGATAGAGTCACCGGTATGGATCCCCATCGCATCAAAGTTTTCAATGGAGCAAACGATAATGCAGTTATCATTTTTATCGCGCACCACTTCCATTTCATACTCTTTCCAGCCAATTAATGATTCATCAATTAATAGTTCATTGGTCGGTGATAAATCTAAACCTCGAGTACAAATTTCTTCAAATTCTTCACGATTATAGGCGATCCCGCCCCCTGTTCCCCCCATAGTAAATGAAGGGCGAATAATACAAGGGAAACCCACTTGCTCAGCCACTGCAAATGCTTCGTCCATAGTATGAGCGATGCCTGAACGAGCCGTATCCAGACCAATTTTTTTCATCGCTTTATCAAAGCGTTGTCTATCTTCCGCTTTATCAATAGCATCAGCCGTTGCACCTATCATTGTTACGCCAAATTCAGCTAACACCCCTTGACGCTCTAATTCTAAGGCACAGTTTAATGCCGTTTGTCCGCCCATTGTCGGTAATATGGCATCAGGGCGCTCTTTCTCAATAATCTTTCTGACCACTTGCCAATGAATAGGCTCAATATAAGTGGCATCTGCCATTTCAGGATCTGTCATAATGGTAGCAGGATTTGAATTTACCAAAACAACACGATACCCCTCTTCGCGCAGTGCCTTACACGCTTGTGCGCCTGAATAATCAAATTCACACGCTTGACCAATCACAATCGGGCCTGCACCTAAAATCAGGATTGTTTTAATATCTGTTCTTTTAGCCATTTTTTTCACTCCTGATTTATTTGTTTGTCACTGATTGCAGGTTTTGACGATATTGCTCAATAAGTTCAATAAAGTGATCAAAAAGCGGCGCCGCATCATGAGGCCCTGGGCTCGCTTCTGGGTGACCTTGGAAACTAAATGCAGCTTTATCTGTGCGATGAATACCTTGTAGAGAACCATCAAATAGTGATTTATGTGTCACTCTTAAACAATCAGGTAACGATGCTTCATCAACAGCAAAGCCGTGGTTTTGGGCGGTGATCATCACTCTGTTATTATCTAAATCTTTAACGGGATGGTTGCCACCATGATGACCAAATTTCATTTTTACGGTTTTTGCACCACTCGCCAAGGCTAATAATTGGTGCCCTAAGCAGATACCAAATACTGGAATATCGGTAGTTAAGAAAGTTTGGATGGCGTCAATTGCATAATCACAGGGCTCTGGATCCCCCGGACCATTAGAGAGAAAAATGCCATCAGGTGAGAGCGCTAACACTTCTTGGGCTGAGGTTTGTGCTGGAACCACTGTTACTCGACAGCCTCTATCCACCAGCATACGTAAAATATTACGTTTCACACCAAAATCATAGGCCACCACATGTAAAGGGAGATCTTGTGGTGATTGAGTGGCGGGCAACTCCCCTTTTAATGTCCAACTGCCTTGTGTCCATTGATAAGGTTGTTTCACTGTCACCGTTTTCGCCAAATCCATTCCTTTTAATCCTGGAAACGCTTTTGCTTTTTCAAGCGCTTGTTTAGCATCAAGATGAGTGCCTGCGATAATACAACCGTTTTGTGCGCCTTTTTCTCTCAATAATCGCGTCAATTTACGTGTATCAATATCAGCTATCGCCACAATCTGATGACGTTTAAGGTAATCGGCTAAGCTCTCTTCGGCACGATAATTACTCATCACTAGGGGTAAATCGCGAATAATTAACCCTTGAGCATGGATAGTTGCTGATTCTTCATCTGAGGAATTAACGCCGGTATTGCCAATATGAGGATAGGTGAGAGTAACAATTTGTTGGGAGTAAGAAGGGTCGGTTAATATTTCTTGGTAACCGGTCATGGAAGTATTAAAAACGACTTCACCGATAGCAGCGCCTTCTGCGCCTATCGACCTGCCGTGGAATTCGGTCCCATCTTCTAGAACCAGTATAGCTGATTTAATCAAAACGCCCTCCAGAGAATAATAAATCACATTTCATGCATATTAATTCAGATTTAAGACTCTAAATCAATGCCAAAAACATAAATTTGGGCAAATTTTTGGCAAATTGGGCGCATTCTAAAGATCCCATGAGCAGATGTCTAGAAAAAACACTCTTTTAATTAAAAAAATATCAATCATTAGCAATTTAATCAGCTAAGTGACAATTTCCATCACCCATCTTACAAATTTAACCGTTTGCTTACCAAGATATTTTAAAAAGATGATAGAAAAAAGAAAAAAATAGACTTAAGCGAAATTTTAACTATAAAAATGGAAGAAAATAAAGGAAGTTATAAAAAAACAAAAACAACAAACAAATATTATATAAACAACAACAAAAACCCATAAATAATATAAATAATCATGGGTTTTCAATGAATTAAATATAAAATAAAATCACAATTCTTCTAAAGAAAGCACATCTTTCATATTATAAAGACCCGATTTTTTTTCACTTAGCCAAATAGCTGACTTAACCGCGCCATTTGCAAAGGTCATTCGACTCGAGGCCTTATGGCTAATCTCTACTCGCTCACCAATATCTGCAAAAATAGCAGTGTGTTCACCCACAATATCCCCTGCACGAATAGTCGCAAAGCCAATACTGCGAGGATCACGTTCTCCTGTATGTCCAACTCGTTGATAAACCGCACAATCTTTCAGATCTCGACCTAAAGTCTCTGCAATCGACTCGCCCATCGCTAAGGCCGTACCAGATGGTGCATCAACCTTATGACGATGGTGAGCTTCTACAATTTCAATATCACTATAAGATCCCATCACTTTAGCTGCCTTCTCTAATAATTTAAGCACTAAATTAACGCCAACACTAAAGTTAGCAGCAAAGACAATAGGAATAGTTTGTGCTGCACAATTAATGGCTTTTTTACCTTCTTCATCAAAACCGGTAGTTCCAATAATCATGCCTTTATGATGCTCAACACAAAATGCCAGATGGGACAACGTACCCTCTGGACGCGTAAAATCGATTAAAATATCAAATTGCCCGACTTGAGCTAATAAATTATCAGTAACAGTGATACCTATATGACCAACTCCCGCTAACTCTCCTGCATCAGCCCCTATCAATGAAGAATTAGTACGTTCAAAAGCAGCACCTAATACTACACCTTGTTGCTGATTAATCGCTTGGATCAGCTGGCGCCCCATACGCCCTCCAGCCCCCACTACCGCAAGACGAAGTTCTGTTGCAGACATAATCTATGTTCTCCTTAGTAACACTTATGATCTTTATTAATACTTTACAGATTAACGATGTCATTCGTTTGATGCCAGCATTTAACGACGATAATAAGAAAAACGAACAAAAGGATAGAGATCATCAGCAAAAGCGATGAACCGCATGATTATTCATTAAATTTTACGATTTATAAAAAAGGAGATAAAAAAAGCAGAGCCTTGGCTCTGCTTGGTAAATTAAATGTTTATAGCTATTGTTATTATTCGACTACTTTATAGTCAAGACGTAACTCTTTTGGCACTTCAAAAACAATGTTTTCTTCTCTGCCAGATAGCTCAATCACTTCTTCTGCACCAAAGGCCTTTAATCGTGCTAAGACTTGTTGAACTAAAATATCTGGTGCTGATGCTCCTGCTGTCACCCCAACAATATTGGCATGGCTTACCCATATTTCATCAATATCTTCAGCACTATCGATTAAATAAGAGGGTTTGCCTGCACGTTGTGCAAGCTCTGCTAATCGATTTGAGTTAGATGAGTTTTTAGAGCCAACAACAAACACGACATCGGCACGCTCTGCAAGCTCTCGAGCAGCTTCTTGACGATTGGTTGTCGCATAGCAGATATCATCTTTACGGGGCCCGATGATTTTAGGGAATCGTTTATTTAAGGCATCAATCACTTCGGAAGTATCATCGACGGATAATGTGGTTTGTGTCATAAAGCAAAGATTATCTTCATCTTTCACTTTTAGTTTCCATACATCATCTGGCGATTCAACCAAATACATTCCCCCTTCTGGGTTACTGTATTGCCCCATCGTCCCTTCAACTTCTGGGTGTCCGGCATGACCAATTAAAATGGCCTCTTTACCTTTACGGCTCGCCCTTGCGACTTCCATATGTACTTTGGTCACTAAAGGACAAGTGGCATCAAAAAGCATCGTTAAATTACGAGAGCGTGCCTCTTGGCGAATAGCTTGAGAAACACCGTGTGCGGAGAAGATCAAAATCGCGTTATCCGGTACTTCGGAGATTTCTTCAATAAAAATAGCACCACGTTCGCGTAAATCATTGACTACGTAGCGATTATGAACCACTTCGTGGCGTACATAAATTGGCGCGCCATAGATTTCTAATGCACGTTCAACAATGCTGATAGCTCGGTCAACACCCGCACAAAAGCCTCGTGGGTTAGCCAGCAATATTTGCATTTGTTGTTTCCTCCTGTGGATCAATACTGACGACTTCAATATCAAATGTGACATCTTGTAACGCTAATGGATGATTAAAATCGACAGTAACAGAATCTTCCGTCACTTCCTGCACAATGCCTGGCATTTCATTACCATTCATTGCCGTAAACAGCATAATGGTACCTGTTTCAGGAATACCGGATTGCGCAAAATCAGAAGGCATAAAGTATTGAATAAGATCAGGATTATATTTACCAAAAATATGCTCCCCCGCAAGCGTGAAGGTTTTCTTTTCCCCTTCTTTAAGTCCTACCAACTCTGCTTCTAAAGCAGGCGATAAGCTTTCATCACCAAGACGAAATAACGCCGGTTTTCCATGTGCTTGTGTAGATTCAGCAACAGAGCCGTCTGCCAATTTTAAGGTGAAATTCAGCAATACCGCACTATTATTGAGGATCTGCATACTCATACTAATACCTTCTATTAAGCGTAACCCCCGCCATTAGGCAGGGGTTATTTTAGTTAACTGATCTGTCGGATTACTTCTGCTTGTTGGCTTCTTGTGGGCTGGCATTCTTATCAGGGAAAAAGCTCTCAATGATAATTAAACCTGCACCAAGACAAATAGACACATCAGCAATATTAAAAGTAGGCCAATGCCAATCACCGACATAAAAGTCCAGAAAATCGATGACAAATCCATGGATCAGACGATCAGAAAGATTACCCAATGCTCCGCCTATAATAAGCGCATAAGCAATATTACTTAGCTTAGCACTCGCTTTATTTTTATACATCATCACCACTAATACAATGCAGATTGCCAGTGCGATTAATGCAAAAAACCAACGTTGCCATCCGCCTTTATCGGCTAAAAAGCTAAAAGCTGCGCCATAGTTATGAGCATAAGTGAAGTTGAAAAAAGGCATGACAGCCACAGATTCATACAGACGGAATGTCTGCATGAAATACTGTTTTGTACCTAAGTCCAACACCACTACAGCAATAGCCAACCAGAGCCAGCGTAAACCTGTAGAGCAAAGTGTTTTCTTCATCAATTAAGCAAACTTACGTTCTTCACCGTTACCGGCTACGTTAGTAACACAGCGACCACATAAATCAGCGTGTTCCGCCACTTGACCAATGTCAGTTGCATAGTGCCAGCAACGTGGACATTTTTCACCTTGCGCTTTACTCAAGACAATTTTCAGCCCCGCCATATCAGATGCTAACGCGTTTTCTGGCGCATCATGAATATCAGCGACGGTCGCTTGAGAGGTAAGTAAAACAAAACGCAATTCGTTTCCTAATGCATTCAGTTTTTCCGCTAAGGCTTTATCCGCATACAGTGTTACTGCCGCTTCTAAAGAGCCACGTAGTTGCTTATCGGTACGAGCTTGCTCTAACACCTTATTGACTTCACTACGAACGGCTAATAATTCCGCCCAGTACTCATCATTTAAGGTTTCAGATGCCTCTAAACCAAATAAATCTGTGTACCATTCTTGAGTGAAAACAAATTTCGCACGCTCACCCGGTAACTGTGCCCAAATCTCATCCGCGGTGAACGACATAATTGGTGCCATCCAACGTACTAATGCTTCGATAATATGGTATAGCGCAGTTTGACAACTACGGCGAGCAACACTGTCGCTTTTCGCAGTGTATTGTCTGTCTTTAATGATATCTAGATAGAAAGATCCCATTTCTACTGAGCAGAACTGCATAAGACGCTGAATAACATTATGGAAATCGTAGTTTTCATAGTGTTTGAGGATATCTTCCTGTGCCGCTTTCGCACGACCGACCGCCCAACGATCAAGTATTACCATCTCTTCAGGTTTAACTTGATGTTTAGCCGGATCAAAACCATTTAAGTTCGCTAAGAAGAAACGCGCTGTATTACGAATACGACGATAAGTATCAGCAGAACGTTTTAAGATCTCATCGGAAACCGCAATTTCACCCGTATAATCGGTGGAGGCAACCCATAAACGTAAAATATCCGCACCCAGTTTGTTCATTACATCTTGAGGGCTAACAGTATTACCAATGGATTTCGACATTTTACGGCCTTGTCCATCCACGGTAAAACCGTGTGTTAATACTTCACGATAAGGCGCTTTGCCTTTAATTGCCGTTGAAATCATAAGAGAAGACATAAACCAACCACGATGTTGGTCTGAACCTTCTAAATAGAGATCAGCTGAATTGCCATGGAATTCAGGACGAGCATCAACTACGGTTGAGTGCGTTGATCCTGAATCAAACCAAACATCAAGTGTGTCAGGTGTTTTCATGTAGTCATCAGCTTCATCACCCAGCAGTTCGCGGATATCTAAGTCCCACCAAGCTTGAATACCACTCACTTCTACACGCTTAGCGACTTCTTCCATTAACTCTAGAGTACGAGGATGAGGCTCTTGTGTTTCTTTATGCACAAACAGCGACATTGGTGTTCCCCAAGTACGCTGACGAGAAATACACCAGTCAGGACGGTTTTCCACCATTGACTCAATACGAGCTTGGCCCCAATCAGGGATCCATTTAACACCTTTGATCTCTTTTAAGGATTGTTGACGTAATCCATTTTTATCCATACCGATAAACCATTGTGGAGTGGCACGGAAGATAACTGGTGTTTTATGTCGCCAACAGCAAGGATAACTATGTTGCATTGCTTCATGATGTAATAGAGCACCTTTTTCTTTTAGTAACTCAACAATCACATCATTAGCTTTAAAAACAAACACACCATCTAAGGTCGGATACGTATTAGGAAGATAACAACCATTAGGTCCAACCGGATTAGCCACTTCTAAACCATATTTTTGACCAATAACAAAGTCATCAGGACCATGACCCGGCGCGGTATGAACAGCTCCCGTACCGGCATCTAATGTAACGTGATCGCCTAAAATGGCTGGCACATCAAAGCCCATAAATGGGTGATTGAAGCGCAATAATTCTAAATCACTACCTTTACATTCACCTAAAACAGCCCAGTCTGTGACACCGATACGTTTCATAACGTGTTCAACTAAGTCTGCCGCTAAAATGACGCACTCATCATTAAATGAAACTAATGCGTAATTAAATTCGCCATTTAATGCAATTGCACGGTTAGCAGGTAATGTCCATGGTGTGGTAGTCCAAATAACTAAAGAAATAGGTTTATCAGTGACGACACCAAATTTAGCCGCTACAGCGTTTGAATCAACCGCACGGAAACGCACATCGATAGAAGGAGAGGTTTTATCGTAATATTCCACTTCCGCTTCAGCTAGCGATGAACCACAAGCCGTACACCAGTGAACAGGTTTTGCCCCTTTTAATAGGTGACCATTAGCGATAATACGTGCTAATGCACGAATAGTATTGGCTTCCGTTTTGTAGTCCATAGTGAGATAAGGTTTGTCCCAATCTCCTAGCACACCTAAACGAATAAAATCTTTTTTCTGCGCCTCTATTTGCTCATAAGCATATTTACGGCACTCCTCGCGGAATTGAGCTGCAGAGACTTTTTCTCCTGGTTTACCTACAATTTGTTCAACTTTTAATTCAATAGGTAATCCGTGACAATCCCATCCTGGAATGTACGGAGAATCAAAGCCTGACAGCCCTTTGGATTTAATAATAATATCTTTGAGAATTTTGTTTACTGAGTGACCAATATGAATATTGCCGTTGGCATAAGGAGGGCCATCATGCAAAATAAATGTTTTCTTACCACTTTTAGCTTGACGAATAGCTTGATACAAACCTTCTTTGTACCAACGTGATAACATTTCTGGTTCGCGCTTTGCTAAATCCCCGCGCATAGGGAACCCTGTTTCTGGTAAGTTCAGGGTATTTTTATAGTCACTCATTCGATTCTCAGTTCCAAGTTTCCGCTAGTTTATGACTCCGACCGCTGCAATAAAAAATCCCTAGCAGCAGCCACATCATTTGCGATTTGCTGTTTCAACGCATCCAATGATGCAAATCGCTGTTCATTACGTAATTTCTTTCGTAACACAACATCAATACGACGTCCATATAAATCCATATTAACGTCGATTAAATGAACTTCTAATTGTACACCCTTACCTTTTACGGTAGGACGACTGCCAATATTAGCCACCCCCGCTAAAGGCGATTGATGGTCGGCTAAATAAACATCAACCGCATAAACACCAGCAACAGGTGCCACTAAGCGTTTCATGGGAATATTGGCGGTTGGAAAACCAATAGTTCTTCCTAATTGATTACCATGTACCACGCGTCCACAAACGCTATAAGGGTGTCCAAGCAATGATTCAGCTAATGCTAAATCGTCATTGAATAAGGCTTCTCGTACCGCCGTACTGCTAATACGTAATCCTTTGTCACAATAACTTTCAGTATTTGCCACCTCAAATCCGTATCGAGCACCGGCTTGTTGTAAAAAATGAAAATCACCTGCCCTATTTTTACCAAAACGAAAATCATCGCCAATGGCTAAAAACTTCACACCTAATTTATCAACTAAGAGTGATGAAACAAACTCTTCCGGTGTTTGTGCCGCAAATTGCTTATCAAATTTGACACATAACAGGTAATCAATACCACACTCTGCCAAATATTTTATCTTATCGCGTAGGCGTGTTAGACGAGCAGGTGCTTTCTCTGGCAAAAAAAACTCCAGAGGTTGAGGTTCAAATGTCATCACAACAGTAGGTAGGCCACGACGTGATGCTTCTTGCTTCAAGTGTTTTAATAATGCCTGATGACCGCGATGGACACCATCAAAATTGCCAATTGTTAGAACACAACCATGATGTTGTGCTCGAATATTCTGTATACCGCGAATTAGCTCCATAACTGGCTCAATACCGTGGAAATAATTGGATTATACCTTGTCAAAGGCTCGAGAGTAACCCAATATATCAATGTTTATTGGTGAGTAATATCTTGCTTTGTCAATTCACTATGATTGTTAAATTAACATGCTCACTGCTAACAAAAAATAAACGATTACTCACTTGTTGGTTATAAAATCGCACAAAATCAACCGTAGATCCGCTTAGAATCTATTATTTATTACTCATATACACGATTTTGATGATTTTTTCACTCAAAAGACTGTATTCTACCCGTCTTAACTGATAAAATCTTGCGCCATCACAACGAAACCAGTGTCGCGTACAACGACGCTAATTTTGTATAAATCCATTGACAAACTTAGGTTGAAAAGGCATATTCCTTCACCTTTGTATTGTCCTCGCTAGAATATATTTGGGAGTTGGAACTTGGCTAATATCAAATCAGCTAAGAAACGTGCGGTTCAGTCTGAAAAGCGTCGTCAGCACAACGCAAGCCGTCGTTCAATGATGCGTACTTACATCAAAAAAGTATACGCAGCAGTTGCTTCTGGTGATAAAGAAGCAGCACAAAAAGCATTTAATGACATGCAACCAATTGTTGACCGTCAGGCAACTAAAGGCTTAATTCATAAGAATAAAGCAGCACGTCATAAAGCTAATCTGCAAGCACAAATCAAAGCAATGTAATTATTGTTTTTTGTGTTTAAAAAACCGGCTTAGGCCGGTTTTTTTACATTCTGTCTATGCAAACTCTACGTATTTCATTCGTTATTGGCTTTCTTTTCACCACTAAACAAAGCTGAAAAATCGGTATTACACACACGTTGTACTGCCGGATGCTGGATCATACGTTCAGCAAAAATAACGTAATACTCTTCTTTTACCGAGTCTAATGTGCCTATTTCCTCAATATTACTTTGGACAAATGTCTCATTGGTATAAATAGAAGGTGCAACAAAGATAGCATTATGATTTAAACCAAATGCTTTCATTAATGCAGCATCATCAAATTCACCTAAAATTTCTACTTGAAGATTTTTATTGCGTATCCAAGTTAACAAATGACGACCTAACATAGAGCGTCGACCAGGGATAAGCAATTTTCTATCTTCTAAACATTCTGGGAATGGCTTTTCTGGTATTGGCTGACTACAGAAAAAACTGACACTACACTCACCCAATTTAACAGAGAACAGCCCCTCTTGTTGTGAGGAATCTACGGGACAATCAGATAAAATCATATCTAACTTATGCTGACTTAATTGCTCTAACAACAATTCATGAGTCGATTCAAAACAGCGTAAATGTATTTGTTCATGATCAATAACCGCCGTTTCTAATACACGACTAACAAGTTGTTTGGATAACGCATCGGCAACCCCAACATCAAATAACAGGTTAGATTCTCGACTATAGTTGACAATATCTAGCATCTCTTGGCTCAGCATAAACATTTTATCGGCATAGCGAAAAATAAGCTGACCTAATTCAGAGGGAACTAATCCGCGTCCTTGACGCTTGAATAATTTCCCCCCTAATCTTTCTTCTAATGCTTTAATTTGCCCTGTAATTGTCTGAGGTGTCAGATACAGCGCTTCCGCAGCCCCTACAACAGAGCCTTCTTTACACACATGCCAAAAATAATAAAGATGATTAAAATTGAGATGTGACACACGCATAGTGATTTTCCTTTCAACTTCTGTGATCTCATCACACAGACTTCGTTAACAACGCATTAGCGATTGGTGTTCCTTTCTCCAATCCTCATAAAAACACCTACGGCACAATACAAAGTATTGCGCCGTAGGTTTATGTTTATAGCTCGGTTTTTATTGTGTTTAGAAAACGAGTTCCCTACTCAATTTCGCTATTTTTGCTTCTGCTTCAACTTCGGTAAAACAGAGTTAAGCAATAAATATCCCACAACAGCAGCCATGGTTGAGCCAACTAAAATACCCAGTTTAGAGTATGTATTATAGGCTTCTATAGCACCTTCAAACGCAAGACCTGCGATAAAGATAGACATAGTAAAACCGATACCACATAAAACAGAAACGGCAAATATTTGCTTAAGATTAATCGCATCTGGCAATTTTGCAATCCCTAGTTTTACCGAAACCCAACTAAAGAGAAAAATCCCAATCGGCTTACCTAAGAAAAGCCCTAATGCAATACCAACGGGTAAGGTCGATAACATGCCATCAAGGGTAACGCCATTTAAAGAAACCCCCGCATTACTAAAAGCAAATAGCGGTAATATTAAGTAGGCAACCCACGGGTGTAAAACATGCTCTAACTCTTCCGACGGTGAAGCCCCCTCTTTATCTCTTAATGGGATCAGGAATCCAACAATCACTCCCGCTATTGTGGCATGTATACCTGATTTCAAAATACACACCCACAAAATAAAGCCTAGGACTAAGTAAACTGCTGTATTACTCACTTTACGCCAATTAAGAATAAACAACATGATGGTGATTAGCGCTGCCAATAATAACGGGACTAATGCCACACTCTTAGAGTAAAAGAGAGCAATAATCACAATGACACCAAGATCATCAATAATGGCTAGAGCTAATAAAAAGACTTTCAATTCCACAGGAACGCGACGCCCTAGTAACGCCATTACACCTAGAGCAAAAGCAATATCTGTTGCTGCCGGAATAGCCCATCCTTGTTGACCAATCGCATCGCCATGATTAAAAAATAGATAAATCAAAGCAGGTGCTAACATTCCTCCTACTGCAGCAATTGCAGGAAAAATAGCGCGATCACGTTGCGCTAAGGAACCTTCTTTTAGCTCCCGTTTGACTTCTAATCCTACCACTAAGAAAAAGATGGCCATGAGTGCATCGTTAACCCATAAGATCAACGGTTTATCTAGCTCTAATGCCCCAAATTTAATCATTATTGGGATAGATAAAAACTCATTATACAAAGCACTAAGAGGTGTATTCGCCATTATTAATGCGATAATAGCAGCAACAATCAGAAGAATACCGCCTGATGCCTCTAATCTTAAAAATTGTCTAATAATTGCTGTCATATTGTTAACCTAAAAATGTCTATTTGTGTTAATAATATGCTAATTATGAATTCGTAAAAAACAGATTATTTAGCAAAAATAATTCGGCTTTTTCGATCTTAATCGCTTATATCAAGAGTAAAGAAGGGATTATGTAAAAAATAATCAATAAGTAATATCACGAAAGATAAAAAACAAAAATAAAAAAAATAAAATACAACCTATTGATACAATTATTTTTTATGATAAACATAAGTAATAATTCACATTTAAAACAAGAATTGATAGAAAATAGGTAAATATTCTATTTTTTATCCATATTATTGTGACTATAGTGTGCTTTTTATTAAGAATAGTTGATAATTTACTCACAAGAATAATAAGAGGTGAAGATAATATTGTTCAACCTTTTTTGTTACCAGAGGATACCTAATGAAATAAGAGGGGAATGAGTATTGAAGATAACAGAGAAAGTTTCTAGGTATTTTTATGAAATTGATAAGAAAAAGCCTGATAGGCAATACATTATCAGGCTTTTGAGAATGAAGATAACGCAAAAATTATTTGGTTAAATCATCAAAGAATTTTTTTACTCCATCTAAGAAACTCTTAGAGCGCGGTGTATTTTTTTCACCACCTTTACCACCAAATGATTCACCTAGCTGTTCCATAAGCTGCTTTTGTTTTTCATTCAGTTTCACTGGCGTTTCAACAACAACACGGCACATTAAATCACCGACACCATGGCTACGTACAGATTTAACACCTTTGCCTTTCATGCGGAACATTTTGCCAGTTTGTGTTTCTGCTGGAATTTTTAGTTTCACACGACCATCGAGAGTTGGCACCTCAATTTCTCCCCCTAATGCTGCAACCGCAAAGTTAATAGGTACTTCGCAATAGAGGTTATTACCATCTCGTTCAAATATATGGTGCTGACGAACATGAACCTGTACATACAGATCGCCTGCCGGTGCGCCTTGCTCACCCGCTTCACCTTCACCACTTAAACGAATACGATCACCGGTATCCACTCCCGCCGGGATTTTAACTGATAAGGTTTTATAACGTTCAACACGGCCATCACCATGACATTTAGAGCAAGGCTCTTTAATTACTTTACCGCGACCATGACAAGTAGGGCATGGTTGTTGAACGGTGAAGAAACCTTGACGTAAATGAACCTGACCTGCCCCATGACATGTTGAGCAAGTTTCCGCTGATGTGCCTTCTTTTGCCCCACTGCCGTGGCATTTATCACAGGTTTCTAAGGTTGGAATGCGGATCTCTTTGGTAATACCACGAACAGCTTCTTCTAGCGTTAAGTCCATGTTGTATTGCAAATCTGAGCCGCGTGCAGCACGTTGTTGACGACGACCACCACCAAAAATATCGCCAAACACATCACCTAAGATATCGCTAAAGTCAGCGCCACCAAAGCCGCCACCGCCTTGACCACCAAAACCACCTTGTTCAAAGGCAGCATGACCATATTGATCATAAGCCGCACGTTTTTGTGGATCGCTAAGAACTTCGTAAGCTTCTTTAATTTCTTTAAATTTAGATTCCGAATCTTTATCACCTTGATTACGATCTGGGTGATATTTCATCGCTAAACGCTTATAAGCACGTTTGATCTCTTTTTCATCGGCTGTTTTACTTAACCCGAGTACTTCGTAAAAATCTCTTTTCGCCATTCTGGATTACCCTTGACATAAGCACACGGGCGTAGAGTTGCCTCGACGCCCGTGTTTCGGTATCAGTAACTGTTCATCATTGAGTTACCGCGGCCCGTTAAGGGCATTATTTTTTATCTTTGCCGTCTACTTCTTCAAACTCTGCATCGACAACATCGTCATCTTTCTTCGCACCTGCATCAGTTGCATCGGCAGTATTACCTGCACCCGCTTGAGCTTGTTGTTGTGCAATTTCTAACAGAGGTTTTGAAGCTTCAACTAACGCTTGCAGTTTTGCTTCAATAGCAGCTTTATCTTCACCTTTAGAAGCAATTTCTAATTCGCTTAACGCTTTTTCGATAGCTTCTTTATCGTTAGCCGCTAATTTGTCACCCGCTTCTTCAATTTGTTTACGTGTACCGTGAACTAATTGATCTGCTTGGTTACGTGTTTGCACTAACTCTTCAAATTTACGGTCTGCTTCTGCATTAGCTTCTGCATCACGTACCATTTTTTGGATTTCTTCTTCATTTAAACCTGAAGAAGCTTTAATGGTGATGTTTTGTTCACGACCACTGTTTTTATCTTTTGCAGATACATGCAAGATACCATCAGCATCGATATCAAAAGTCACTTCAATTTGTGGCATACCACGTGGTGCAGGTTGAATACCATCTAAGTTAAATTGACCCAGTGATTTGTTATCACTCGCACGTTTACGCTCACCTTGTAATACGTGAATAGTTACAGCTGATTGATTATCTTCAGCGGTAGAGAATACTTGGCTATGTTTAGTTGGGATAGTGGTATTCTTCGCAATCAGCGAAGTCATCACGCCACCCATAGTTTCAATACCTAAAGACAGTGGAGTCACGTCAAGTAACAGAACATCTTTAACATCACCAGCTAATACACCACCTTGAACAGCAGCACCCATAGCAACAGCTTCATCTGGGTTAACGTCTTTACGTGGTTCTTTACCGAAGAACTCAGCCACAGTTTTTTGTACCATAGGCATACGAGTTTGACCACCAACCAGAATAACGTCGTTTACTTCACTAACTTTCAAGCCCGCATCTTCTAATGCAACTTTTACTGGATCCATTGAACGTTTTACTAAGTCTTCAACTAAAGATTCCAGTTTTGCACGAGTCACTTTGATATTTAAGTGTTTAGGCCCTGTCGCATCAGCAGTAACATAAGGTAAGTTCACATCTGTTTGTTGAGCTGAAGATAATTCAATTTTTGCTTTTTCTGCAGCTTCTTTCAGACGTTGCATTGCCAATGGATCATTACGCAGGTCAATGCCTTGTTCTTTCTTAAACTCATCAACTAAGTAGTTAATTAAACGGCTATCGAAGTCTTCACCACCTAAGTGAGTATCACCATTGGTTGACAGAACTTCATAGGTTTTTTCGCCATCAACTTCATCAATTTCGATGATAGAGATATCGAATGTACCACCACCTAAGTCATAAACAGCGATAGTGCGGTTACCCACTTCACGATCTAAACCATAAGCCAATGCCGCAGCTGTTGGTTCGTTAATAATACGTTTAACATCTAAGCCCGCGATACGACCCGCATCTTTAGTTGCTTGACGTTGCGCATCATTAAAGTAAGCAGGAACTGTAATAACAGCTTCTGTAACTGGTTCACCTAAGTAATCTTCCGCTGTTTTTTTCATTTTTTTCAATACTTCAGCAGAAACTTGTGGTGGAGCCATTTTTTCGTTACGTGCTTCAACCCATGCATCACCATTATCAGCTTTAATAATTTTGTAAGGCATGATAGAAACATCACGTTGTACTTCCGCGTCTTCGAAACGACGACCGATTAAACGTTTGATGGCAAATAATGTATTTTGTGGGTTAGTCACAGCCTGACGTTTTGCCGGTTGACCAACTAGAATTTCACCATCTTGTGCATATGCAACAATCGAAGGAGTGGTACGATCGCCTTCACCGTTTTCAATAACCCGGGCATTCTTACCGTCCATTACAGCAACACAAGAGTTAGTTGTACCCAGGTCAATACCAATAATTTTACCCATTTAAACGCCTCCAAAGAGAATTCTTTATCAATTTGATTACCAATCTATATGAGGATGAATATTCATTTTTCAAGTCAAAAAATTAATGGACTCAATATCATCACAAAGCGGATAAACATCAACGCAACTCAATAGTGGTAATTGCAGTTGAAAAATAGATGGGGTCATAAATACATTCATCAAGGGGAAAAATAAAAAAAAATAGTAAAAAGATAAAAAAAAGATCTAGTAAAATAACAATATAAAAAATAAATATTATATATCAATAGGTTATGATAAATATTATCTTTAACCCATTATGATGATGTAAAACAACAGCGATAATCCATTAATATAAAAAATAACTAATTGAAATATAACAGTTTCAATCAATTATTACACAAAGTGGGTTATCTCAATGATCAATAAATCATCAACAGAAGCATCACTCATAGGTAAAAATAGCAGGTTGTTCTTATTTAATCTTATTAGGTTGCAAAACGTACTCACATTCGATATTAATAACAAAAACAACCGATGCAATGTATTAAGCAGATGTAGAACGGCGTGCTGATTTAGGTCTAAAGGCAACCACAATTTCTTCGTTAGTTTCGATATAAGGGCCATCCAATAATTGAATACAATAAGGAACACTGGCAAAAATACCACTGACAATCACCTGTCCCTCACTGTCTTTTAATCCCTCTAATGTCTCTGCGATCGCTTTAGGCTGTCCCGGTAAATTTAAAATTAAGGCTTGATTACGAATAACTCCCACTTGACGAGATAAAATCGCCGTAGGAACAAATTTCAAACTGATTTGGCGCATTTGCTCACCGAAGCCTGGCATCTCTCTATCAGCAATCGCCAATGTTGCATCAGGCGTAACATCACGACGAGCAGGCCCTGTGCCTCCCGTTGTTAAAACCAAGTGACATCCTGCTTCATCAACCAGTTCACATAATGTTTGTTCAATCATCAGTTGCTCATCGGGGATCAAACGTGATTCGATATGAAAAGGGGTTGTGATTGCTTTTTTTAGCCAAGCTTCTAAAGCGGGCAGGCCTTTATCTTCATAAACACCACTGGATGCACGATCAGAAACAGAAACCAGTCCTATACGTAATTCATTCATATCAACCTCAAATTAATCAATAACTGCCAATTAGCGTGCTGATATTAACACGAGAACACGGGTGAATTAAAAACAATCTCAGTAAAAGCTATTATGTTATTTTAGCTATAAAAAAACGGGAGTTTTATACTCCCGTTTTTTATCACATTGATGATTTAATCTTAGTCATCAAGATATTTAGCAATATAAGAAGCAGCTAAAAGTTTAGCTTCTGCTAATTGGGCAGCATTGAGGGCACGGGCGGTTCGTTTTAGCATAGCCTCATCACCTTCACCATTTTCTACAGCAACAGCAAACCATGCATAGGCTTCTTTCAAGTTACGTTTAACCCCTTTGCCATAATAATAGTTTATTGCAAGGTTATTTTGTGCCAAGCCATTACCTTGTAGCGCAGCTTTTTTATACCATTCGTTCGCTTTACGTTGATCTTTTGCTACACCATCACCTTCGTCATACATCACACCAAGGTTATTTTGCGCATCTCGATTACCTTGATTTGCCGCTTTGGTATACCAGAATACCGCTTTGCTACCATCACGCTCGACCCCTTCGCCTTCATCGTAAGAGACAGCTAAGTTGTATTGTGCATCAGCATGACCTTGCTCTGCGGCTTTAGTGTACCAAGTCACCGCTTTTTCATGATCTTGTTCGATACCAATACCTTCATCATATGAAATCGCTAAATTATACTGCGCATCGCTATCACCTTGTTCACCGGCTTTTGTATACCAATACACTGCTTTTTCATGATCTTGCTCTACTCCATCTCCTTCATCAAAAGAGACGGCCAAATTGTATTGTGCTAAAGAGAGTCCCTGAACAGCCGCTTTGTTATACCAATAAACCGCTTTTTCAGCATCACGCTCAATATCATCATTCATATCATACATTAACGCTAAATTTAATTGCGCTTCTGCATGACCTTGTTCAGCCGCTTTTGTGTACCACTCCAATGCTTTTTGTGTATTTTGTTCTACACCTTCGCCACCTTCATATTTAACACCAAGTTGATACTGAGAAGCGGCATTCCCTTCTTCCGCACTTTTTTCAATCGCAGGTAAAGAGAAGGCTGTTTTATCTTCTGACATAGCAACACTACTAAAAAAGAGCGATGCCAGTACTGTTGCCAAAACCATCTTTTTCATAATTCACCAATAATAAATAGGATGTTTTTAATAATTAATTTTTATAATTATTACCGGA
>NZ_CAWQOK010000034.1:0-16430 GCF_963896075.1 Proteus sp. G4415 | reverse complement strand
TACTACTAGGTTTAAGCAAGAAGCGGTCGCATTAGTCAGCGAACAAGGTTATAGCGCTCCAAAAGCGGCAGGTTTTTTAGGGATCACCGATAAATTACTTTATAGCTGGAAAGCAAAATTAGACGCTGAGTAATCAGGTAACAACTTGAACGCCAAAAATTAGATAAAAATCGTGATTTAATTGCTCAAATTTCAGGTGGTTTTGATAACTCGTTTTGATAACCATTTCAAAATTGACAATAAAAAACGGGAACTAATAAGCTCCCGTTAACTATTTATCAAATCAACAATTACATATGTTTGATAATCGCGTCACCGAACTCGCTACATTTCAGCAGTTTAGCGCCGTCCATTAGACGTTCGAAATCATAAGTAACGGTCTTCGCTTCGATCGCGCCTTCCATACCTTTAATGATTAAATCAGCGGCTTCTGTCCAACCCATGTGGCGTAACATCAATATTTAAAATACTACTTATTTTATTAGTTAATAAGATATATTTTATTGTCAGGTTCTGACTTTTAGCATTGTATAGGCTGTTAAACAATGCTTATCTATCATTAGATCAGTTTAAATTTGCTACCTTAAATACGGAGTAAAAAACTAGAGGAAAAAATATGTATAAAAAGCATACTGCAACAGCTAAAGCATTACACACTACCTTTCAACAAAACCATGAGCAGATGGATTTGCCATTTTTCTATACTTATCCACTTAATTGTTGCCAAGGAGCATCAATAATATTAACGTATCTGTTTTTATATATTCATCTAAATACTGAAATTAATATTGTTAAAGATCCCTCTCGTAAAAATGAACATCATTATTATCATTGGCTTGAAGTTGATAAAAAATTATTGATTTAACTGTTGATCAGTTGATATCTTGGATGAACAAGAATACAACGACCTCTATCCATCAATATATACTGAAAAAATGCATCCTTTAGCAGATTATTGTTTCTATAAGCAACGATGCTCATTTAATGAATATTATCAGATATTTATTACTAAACATACAAATGAAGAGAGTATTGTTGAGGCTTATGGAATAGTGCTGTTGAAGTATTTTGAATTGATGCAATAATTATTGCTTTTTAAGTAGTAGGATTCATAATTTATATCTTTAAGGAAAGATTATGCTAAATAAAGAAGCTAATATTTTAAAAATAATTTGTTATAAAGCAATAAACATTGTATTAAAACTAATCCCATGTGCAATTATTATTTCAGGTCTTATAATTTGGTTCTATTTAAATAGTATTGATCGTTTGGATTTACTAATTGATTCTTTTTCTATTTATAGTGCTTTATTATCATTACTAGTATTTTCAGCAATATTATCTTTTTTAATTGCATTAATACTTATTTTACCAAGTTCAATTCTTATTCTATATCGATCTAACTTTCAAAATAAAATTGGAACGCGTGTTCATATACCCATAGTTAGCTTAATTGTTAATGTGATATTATTAACACTCTTATTATCTAATTTATACCCATCAAATAACGAAACACTATCATCTAATTTATATATAATAATATCAATATTATTATCGCTCGCAGGTACTATTATTATTTCAATACTTAACAATAACTTTAAACTAAAAACAATACTTGTAACATTGTTTGATTCAATAATAATATCACTTTCGACATTATCATTTTCTATTCCTTTTGTATTTTTACTAAGAGATATTTCTGGAGAAAAAACAATCTCATTATTAATAGTTTTATTACTTATGTTTGCATTTACATTCCTATCACTTCTCCCTGCAATTATCTTTTATAATGAAAAAGAATCACAAGATAAAAACATCCTCTCAATAATAAAAAAAACATTAATCGGAATTATTACAGCTATAATATTCACATTTCTTTTATTCCCTTCCCTAGCCATTCAAGTGATTAATATATCATTATATTCCATTGGTTTTATTGATAATAAAAACCACTATTTTTTGATAAACGGTACTAAGTATCAACCAAATATGTTTCCTACCCATCTATGGAATACATCAACACATAAAGAAATAAAAAAAGATTTTTTTATCTATGGTATTAGATTATTTTCAACTGGTAGCAATAATTTAATTTGCCCAAGTAAAATAGGTGAGATGAGGAGTGAAACTAAAAAGACCAATTATGACTTAATAATCAGCAGTGGTAACAACAATAAAATAAAAGAACTAAAAAACATGACTAGTCTTTGTGTTGTTATGCTCTCAGAAGATGCTAAGCAATGGGATAATTTTTTTGAAAAAGAATAAAATATTTAAAAAATAGTGGTTGTAAATTAATAATTACAGCCACTAATAAAGTTATTTCTCTACCTAAAATAGCTAAATATAACTATTTTGACACTTACCAACATCAGGTAATTTTTCTATATATTCAAATTTAACATAAATCTGCAACAGTGATTTAGTATACATGTTGATTCAAAAAAATTTATACCAATAACAATATCACTTTTTCTTAAGAAGAAATAGTAATGTATATACATAGTTCTAAGACAACTTAGTTCTACTTATATATGTACTTATAAACTTAGATAAATATATAAAACTTACCTTTCTCTGCAATTTTTTATGGGTTATTAATCAGTTATATAAAAACACTCACAGATAGTCATATATCCTACTAATATAACACCGTATAGTTTAATTTATTTATCCATCATTAACACACTAATTCTCTTTGATATAACAAAATAAAAACGGCATTATAAAGAGATAAAAATGCAGAGTCTCTGCTTAAAATGATTTTTATGTACTAAAGGAATCTGAATGAACATCAGCAGTAAAACAAGTGAGAAACTTCGAAACTTAATAAATGAAGAGACAGAGTATCGTTCCGGACCTAAATTAGTTAAATTTTTTAATACACTAGGTTTTAATCACTCATATGGACAAGGCTTTCCCTCTCGTTGGAAGTATACAGATGATTGTCTAGATACAATCAATGGAACTCCACGACTTGACAAGTGCATCAAAGAAATATTCAACCCTATCAATTTTATTAGTCGTATTGACGAGTTGGATCGCTTTATTGCCGAATTTAATCAATACCTAGCTTTTGATAAATGGAGAGTTATCAGAAATGGTGCTGAAATAACTTTCGAGAAACTTCATAAAGTGGAGTTAAATGATGATAACTTGCAATCCAGTAATCTATCTGAATCTGATTTTTTAAATCGCGAGTTTAGTGGTTTCACTATCTCTGATTTAGGCTTAGACATTAACGTAACTGAAGTACTTAACAAACGAATTGAAGAAATTGAAAAAACATATAATTCGGCCGCTTATCTTTCTACGATACTAATCGCTGGTAGTACCTTAGAAGGGGTTTTTCTTGGATTAGCTTCTAGTTATCCGCGAGCATTTAATACGGTGAAGTCATCCCCTAAAGGACGTGATGGTAAAGTTCAACCATTTCATGATTGGAATCTTGCAGCCTTTATTAATGTTGCAAAAGATTTAGAACTAATTCAACTTGATACTTATAAGTTTTCACATACTTTAAGAGATTTCCGCAATTATATCCACCCTTATCAACAAATGTTATCGGGCTTCACACCTAGAGAGCATACAGCTAAAATTTGTTTACAAGTGCTCAAGGCTGCAATTACTGAAATGACATCGAATGTTAAAAAACTACGTTCCTAATGCAACCTATTCTTCATTCAATTAATAGTACAGAATGAAATTAAAATTTATTATCGTATAATTTTATAAAAGACTTCGAAAAACTTTTGTTAACTAATTTTTAAAAAGAATTATTCGTAATCCATAAGGCGTATTAAAAAAATAGGAACTTCACATCAACCTGAACATGATGCCCTTGTACTTGTTTCTGATAACATTTAAATAGTGATTTAGATCAACTTCACTGATTTTGAGGAAGTTGATTTAATTTCTTTCTTAGTAATACATAGTAGCGACCAGAACGTGATATTTTGATGTTATGAAACAGTAGAAGATACCAAGCGATACGTTGGAATAAAAATGGTAAGTCGTACGCAGATAAATAACCATCTCTTCGATGTGTTTTATAACTCTTCTGGTTGGATTTTCAGAGCAGGGTTTATTGTTGATTAATCCTTTCTCGCCATCTCGTTCATAAGCTCTTTTCCAAGTATAAAAAGTTTCTCTACTGATCACAAAATGACGACAAGTTTTAGCAATATTTTTACTCTCACGGGCATGATTTAAGATTTTTGTTTTATGTGCAATATCTCGTTTAGCTTTAATATTCATCATATCTGACCTCCGGCTACAATTATAAAAAACTAATTGTCAACCGAAGTCCAGACTTTCATATTTATTTTATTAGTTAATAAGATATATTTTATTGTCAGGTTCTGACTTTTAGCATTGTATAGGCTGTTAAACAATGCTTATCTATCATTAGGTCAGTTTAAATTTGCTACCTTAAATACGGAGTAAAAAAAGTCCAAGTTGTAATTATTCATTTATCCAATCTGGTTCTACGTCACCAAAATCAGCATGCCTAATAGTCTCTAATACTTCAATTTCTTCAACTTCAATATCATCAAAATCTTGAGAAAAATCACCAGAAAGGGTCAACAATATATCAGTATGGTAGGATTCAGTTATAGTACAAACATTACCTCCCATATAAACATAATCACGATCTATCGAATCTTTAACTGAAAAATTAAAACTGGCTTCAATATCAACTTCAACTGTTGCCCCTACTTTTAAAACTATAGTCTCATCATTAATACTTATAACACTAACTTGAACTAATCCATCTGGATCACTATCCAGCACATGAGAAAGATATGTTATAGAAGTATCATCCGTTTCAAAGTGCATATATGAACTTGCTTCAATTAAAATATCATGATTATCAATGCTATTCTCGATAGCCTTTTCAATTTTATCTAATACATGATTATCATCTTCAAGTAGAGAATCCTCCCGAATATGAGCAATAATACTTGCAACCTTATTGTGAGGTTGGAATTTCTCCAACGCTTCAGCTAAAGATGATACTAATGTGATCCTATCTGAATTTTCAGAATAATTTTTCCATCCCTTATCTTGACTAACAGCCACAATATTTATTTCATTTTTTGTAGCCCATCCTTCAAGTGCTAATAGTGCAATGGCATCTGGAAATTCATTTTTTTTGTCTTTTCCTGTTTCAAAGGGGGCCTCAGTAGAAAAATACATTTTCATCAATTCAGGCAGTTCGACATATTCTTCAGAAAGAATTTTTTCAGCACCAATAAACTCATAATATTTTTCTAATCTTTTTTCGGCTATTTCAGCTTCAGTTCCATCAACATATAGTAATTCTCTTGCATTATTAATAATATTAGATTCTATTTTTAATTGTTTATCAGCTGATCTTAATGCCTGGTCAATTAAAGTGCGAGTTTTTAATATTTCTTGCCCAATGTGATTAATAGCTTCATTATGAACGATATCAGTTTGAAGAACCTGTACAGGACTTTCTTTAAACTGCCTCATCTGAGCAAGCATACCTTCATAGAACCTATAGCCTTCACCTTTAAACGTCGCATTATCAATTGTAATTGCACCAAAATCTAATTCTATATTTATATCTTTCATAGCACCTTCTATTTTACGATATACATTTTAATTATAAGTATTTTATACCATAAATATTCTATTAATAAGATGATTTCTATTTAGCTTTAAATCCTAAATATAATAATTTATGCAATTTTATAACTCATTAAGCAATGTTAAACACATTACTCTATCCCAATGATTAACAAATGGAGCTACATCAATAATAGGTCTTAATATAATTTCTTTAGCAGACTCAATGTCTAATTTAATTTCTTGTAATTTTTTAATTTGAGCCAAATAAGTTACTAGTCTTACACTAGCTTCTTTTGAAAACCTCAAGCCCAAACTAAAATCATTAAAATGATTTATCACTCGTTGCTTCTGAGAATTACTCCAATGTTCTGGAGCATGAACAAAATACTCGATAACTCCTGGTTCATTATCTGTATTTGTTATATATCGAGCAAAAATCCATTGTTCATTAAAATAACGATCATTGTCTAAGTATGGCTGAATTACTTGCTCTGATTTACTAATAGCGAAGCTTTCTCCTTTCCCATCCATGTTACAATCTCTACATGAAGGAACTAAATTAACAGGTAATATAGAAAATTGAGGATAATGCGCTTTAGGTAAATAATGATCTAAGTTTCTAGGACGGCCAATTCCTCCACAAAATGGGCATTTTTCGTTAGCTGCTGCAATTAGAACATCATATATTTCGCGACCGGGTTTACCTGATTTAACAAAGTAAGTATTGTAAAGCTTTATTAGCTCCGATTTTCTTAACGTACCTATCACTATTGGATCATCTAAGCCTTGTTGATTAATGGTTGATGAAATTGTATACAACTCTTCAGTTAGAGCTACTGCAATATAGTTTGAAGCCTCATCGCACAGTAAACCTCTATCACTAATAACTTTTTGTAATAATTCATTATTGCCAGTAATACCTAAACAACAATGCTCAAGTACTTGTTCATATGTGTGGGTAGGTTGCTCTAGTTTTAACATTTATTAATTTCTCTATCACGATGTATTACCATTGTTTTTAACAAGGCTCTTGCTTCTAAACCAAGCTGTTCCTTATAATCACCAACTATTTCCTTATATGTACGACCACTATTAACTGATTTAACTAATAAATCATGAAAACCTGATTTAACTACTTCAAGACCAAATACTTCTCTAGTTAATACACCAACATTTTCACCAAATGTTTCAATATCAGGCCTGCTAGCCTTCGTAATTAACCCAATTCTATTGATTTTCCATACACTAGATTTAGGGATTTCTTGTAAAACCACTGGGGAATGTGTAGCTATTATTGATACTCCATTTCGATCATAAAGCAATTCCGATAGGGCTCGAATAAAAGCTGATAATAAAGGTGGGTGAAGATGACTTTCAGGTTCATCAATTAAAACTAGTGTTTTTTCTTCTACAGTTGCAACCAATCTAGTAATAGTAAGTAAAACTACAGCATGACCAGAACTCATTCTTTTAATTGTTTTTTCAGCATTACTGGATAAATTGTTACCCGAAAATTGAGCTAAATCTTTCAATTTCATATTCGCAAAGTTTTCATCAGACTCAAGTGTATCTATCGCTTTTAGCCATCGTTCTCGCTTTGAATCTTGACTAAAACACAAACTAAGGGCTTGGAGAAAATCTTCATGAATATCAACAAGTCCTTTAAGAACATCTCCTTTTTTCTTTAATCCTATATAAAAATAGCATGTTCCCATAGAAGGATTAGGTTGTTCTGTCGGTGGTTCGAAAGGATCAAAAGCACTAAATGAAACCGAAACTAAACTACTAAAATAATCAGTATCTATTGGATTATTATTCCATCCTTCAATATCATAGAACTTAGCTTCAGATTCACCTTTGCTGGTAATAGATTCAATCATTCCATTTAATAATGTGGTTTTCCCTACCCCATTTCGCCCGATAATTGCATGAATATTAGTGCTTGGTCTAGACTCTACCTCTACTTTAAACTTCAACTCGATACCTGACATTCTTTTTGTTTCAGGCCTCATATATTTAAACTCAAAATTAGTTAAAGGGGGAAGCCCTTCCAATACTCTAGAGAACTGTCCCTTTATAACGGATAAACTGACGTCTCTTAGCAATGATATCCGAAAAACATCTTCCTCTTGAGCAAATTCAATTAGCTTAGGGAGATAAACTATATCATTCAATGCATTAAGTAAGTTATTTCTTATATTTTCAGGTAGTATTGAAATATTTTGATAATATTCTAGATCCTGCCCAACAGAAAAATAATCTTCTGGAAGTTGATAAAATCCGTTACCTAATAAAGAATAGGTTGATATATCTGTTGTTTGCCCCTTAAAGCCAATTTTTATACTCCCTATATTATGTAAAACACCTTTTTCATCATGTAGCGATAAATAAAACATGGTTACGAATGAAAAATCATTCCAAAGGTCAACTTCTAAATATGCAGTATTTATTCCTGAACTTGGAATTTTTTGCTTTCTAGGAATTATATTAAGTTTCATCATGAAATTTATATTCTATAAACCTATAGTAAAAATAATGTAGATATACATAAAAGAATTAATATAACCTATTTATGAATTTTAGTCATATATATTAGTTGTAATAACAAACTAATATAATTTATCTTTGAAATCACTTACAATATATACTAAACACGTCATTCTTATAAAGATAATGACTGTTTTTTTTCATTTTTAACCATTATTATTTACGCTACCTTATATCAACATACAAGTATTACCTTCCTAAAAAGGTCACTGATATCTATCTTGCTACTACTATGAAATGAGGAATAGTGCCTTTCAATCCACTGCTAAATAAACCTCATTTCCTCTCCATTGTTATTGATAGTCCTTAATATCAATATATTGCACTACATCATCCGTACTTGAATTTGCACTAGGTCCCGGCAATACCGTTAATTGCCATCACATTGGTGCAATTTTAGTGCCTGAACCGCAACTTCTCATTCAATAACAACATGTTAATAATGAGACGTAGATGTGTAGAGTAATACTCTATGATTTGTTACATAACCATAGACAAGAATTGCTTTTTTTGACTAAAAATCATGTGAACCATTGAGGACATAAAAGTGAATAAGTTGCTCTACAGATATTACCGATGAGCATCACGTATCCGTTCACTCACAAAAAACTGTTTTTCCCGAAAACGAATCTCCATCTTGCGCTTGACCCAATCAATAGGGTCATCCTGATAAGACGCATTCACTAATTGACTTGTTGCACAAACTAAAGGCAAGCTATATAGAGTATCTACACTCCCCTCCCGTAATAACAATTCCATTGATTATCCTCGAGTAAAAGGCAGATCGTCCGTATTAAAGACCAGTGTTCCATCTTCACTGTACAGTGATAACCCCCTACATCTCTTTGGGGTCAAACCATCCCTGAAACGAAAACACACAAATATATGTTTGATTGGGCTGAACTGTATAATTGCTTTTTATGCACTAAATAGCCCACTTCCGCTTGAGAGTTGGTAGCATGATAAAAGAAAAGACAACACACTTATCTAAATGCGGTAATGTTGTCGACGAAGACCTATAGCGTCCACCTTTAAGGTGTTTTTTGTCAAGATATACAATAAGTCATTTGTGTATTACGTATAATCGCACTCCGAAATCCCTGAAAGGCCCACCCCACTTTTATCAAACAATATCCCCCTACATCTTCTTAACACTATCTAACGTTACTTTTTGCCCATTAGATAGCTCTACTGTCACCACACCGTTATTCATCATTCATTGATCCATTGCTCGCAGAAAATACGTCGTATCTGACAATAGCGGTCATACGATTATTAGCATCGCTGTATGAGTTCAGCTCAGTGAGATTAATGCTATAACTGGTGTTTTTTACGGTAAATGTAGCTGGCTGTGAAATGACTAATTCTGTATCGCTATTAACTCTATCCACCATGTAAATAAAATCAGCATTACCATTTTTAATTAAAATAATCGTACCTGAGCGAATAGCAGGATTATTAACTGTCCATTTGGTACCTGTGCCAGAGACAATAGCAGACCCTGACACTATGCTAACAGTGCCTGTTGTGTATATCATGATTTATTTCCTAAATTTATTTTTTTATAGGTGAATTATCTTGGCAATATATTTTGTCAAACATATCAGGGCTAACCCAACCGCCTTGCCATAAACCTGCTTTACCGTATCCGAAATACATATTATTATCATTATTATAGCGATTTAATTTAAAACTCTGATATTTTTCAATAGTCTGAATTTTAATTAAACCAACACACTCCACTGTCTGATAATTTATAGGTTTTCTATCAGCACAGCCTGAAATAAATACCGCAATAGATAATAAAATTATTTTTTTCATAATACCTTCTTAATATCGCTCACATCTATTATTAAGCAAGTAGATGGAAATCTAGATAAATCACGATTTGCACTGCCTGTGCTCCAAAGAACAGCTTCTTTATATCTTACTTGTAACGTATTTCCCACTCTTTTAATAAAAGTATCCATCCAAGCCCATTCAAATCCATCCTCCCATATTCCTCCCATTCCGCCACCAAAAACGAAAGCTAAATCTTTTATATTTGGTAATTGATAATCAATATCTTCTTTCCATGATGCAATAAAATATCCTACTATTTTTAACACCCCCCAATTAGAGTTATAAACAGTCTGTTTTGTACTACTATTTTTTATAACGACTCCATATTTTTCTTTAAAAATATTATTCGGAAAATCACCAAATTCAAATACATCAACACTACCCGAAGAGTCATCATAAGGTTGGGATATCTGGATATTTTTGTCACTTCCTTTTATAGCTCCCCCAATAACTTTAACAAAAACATTGTTAGGTGATACAGCAAATAACTTTGTAGATGAATGTGAGGTGTTCGGTAATTCAGTATAATATCCTTGATTTCCAGATACTATCCCACCTTTCATTACAACAGTCTGCTTTCTAATACAGTTCATAACCGTATTAAAGCTATCTATTTGAACATGGCGATCCTTTCCTTTTATAATAATGCCATATTTACCCATCAATATACTCCATAATATAACCTAATGATGTCATCATATATATCGATTAGGCCATTTCTATAAACATTATCGAGTTCAAGAATAATTACCCCGTTATTAATATTTAAAGTAACATCTCCGGCTAACCCTCTCATAAAGGAAGTCCCAAACCAAGCAAATACTTCTCCATATTTATTTAGATCAGAATGGTCATAACTAAAGGTTTTTTTAGTCATAAGTGGTATAGGAGTAATATCATGCCAACCAACAATTCGGCCGACTCTATCAGATGTATTTAATAAATTAATTCCATATTTTTTAGATTTGATTACCATTCCATAATTATCGCTCATTTGTGATATCACCAATAATAACAACGTTATACCCAGTTTCATCTTTTACATATAAATTTTGATTGGTTAATGTTGTTCCCCCATTACCACCATATATTTCTAATTTGTTATTTTTCACATCAAGAATAAAACCTGACTTTTCGGGAGAATAATTATTGGAAGTAATAGCCTCTGATAACGCGAGTTTTCTGATCATAGCTTTATCAATTAATGCTTCTCGAATAAAAAATTGTCCGTTTTTAGCAGACATAAACAGTTCCATTCGGTTATTTTTGGGATTATAAAATGCAAAGTTATTGGCATTAAATCCAATATAAGAGTTTATTTTTTTATTTTTGATTTCGGCACTAACAATAAAACCAGCTGCATTATATCTAATTCCATTATGGACGATAGTAATATTTATTGAATGTCGAGCATATCCTCCTGATTGTGTAAATTGTGCATTCATCTTTTGATTGAGAATACCTGACTGCTGATTAATTTTAGCTTGGACTTGTTGTTGATAACTTGATTGAGCTTGTTTGATAGAAGAAATTGCTTCCTTTTGAGTAATAATATCAGCTTCCGTATTTTCTATCTGAGTTCGGATCTCATTAATCGTTTTCTCTGTCTGTTTACTGTATTTTTCAAACTTTCGAGATAAATTATATTCATTATAACCTACCCTTTTTATTGTATTTTCATTCCATTCAACTTTTTCATTAAGCTTCTGCCATGCTTGCGTTTCCTGTAATTCTTTATCTAAATTATCTAGTATTTCGCTAGTGTGACTTTCTGGTTGCCCTATTCCTTCCACAAATTCTGAATGCCCTACAGCGTTTATACTGCGAACATAAATATAATAGGTATGGGCTGCCTTTAGGTTACGTCCTTGTATAACCCACATAGAGCTAATACCTAAATAATCAGCACGATTTTCCACATCACGAATATCCGTGATCTGTTTTTCTGAAAACCAAAACTCATACTGTGCTCGTAAGCTATTTTGACCACCAGATCGCGGAATAATCCCTAAACTAAAATAGCCCGACTCAACCTCAATATAACTGGGTGGTAATGGTGGATTAATCGCAAATGAAGTTGTGGCCACCTCGCCTTTTTGTTTCCGATCATTTTGAGGCAGGACGGATAAAACATAATTCCCCTGAGGCAAACCACCAAAACGATATATCGTATCCGTGGTTGAGGCGGTGCCGACAATGCGATCACCAGTGGTTAGTTTTAATAAAAAATCTACCCCTCGACTGGAATAAGGTGTATTCCAACTGGCTTCTACTTGCCATGCACTTTTATCTGATTCGATATCCACAGAAAGGTTTTCAACCGGTGGAATAAATCCACCCAGTGGCGTATCAGGTTTTGGTTCAAATTTAGCCCCTTTATCAACAACAGCCTCTTTTTCTGGCGCGTGTTGCACAGCGATAACCGTAAAACTGCCATCTCCGTTATCAGTCAAGCTGATGGCACGAAATAATCGCCGACGTAAAGACGGAAGTGTTAATGTCCAAATTCCGCCTTCTTGTAACCCTAACGGCAAAGTATCCAGCTTTATTTGATTAGATGCGGGATAGCTCACCACTTCATAAGATTGCGGATCACCTTGAGCATTGATGAGTATGACGCTTGATTTACCACTTTTGGGTGTGTCGATATTGCGATCTAAGGTTAATGTTTGAGAGGCATAATCAATATGTGTTAGACGTCCACCAATTTGATTATCCGCGTAATAATTATCAGCAATTTCGATAATATCACCCGGCATTTGCTCTGTCTGTGCAATTCGTTCTTTGAGTAACCAATAATTTCGGATAGCGGTGTCAGTAGGTCGGGCGGTGGTTGCATCATCCATGCTGGTGGTGGGATTACTGGTGCTTTTTGGACACTCGGCTTTGATATACACCTGCTCAGGATTACGCTCGCTAATGTCACGCAAGCGACTAATTTCATTCTTTGCATTAACAAGCTCCTGTGTGCGCCTTGTATCAAGTTGATTTAGTCGCTCTATGCGTACTTGATAGTCAGTATTGATAGCCTTCTGCTCTTTGAGTGCGGTAGTCAGTTCTTTATTGTTTTCTGTCAGCGTGTTAATTCTTTTCGCTTGTGCATTAATCAGCGCGCAACCACCAGCAACAATCCCCACCATCACAACGACAATGTAAAGTTTCCAGTGTTTCATAATTAGTACCGATGATGTGATATAGCTATCTGACAACGTTTTTCTAAACTGGCTTTATCGTTAACACATGAATTATCAATTGAGAGATAAATGCCACCAGCAACTGTAATGAGTAATGCTAGGATAAAACCGACAATGATGATTAAAGGTTTCCATGACATAGTGCTGACTCCGCATCTCTACGACTGACTAACCCTCGCCATACTTTGCCACCAGCATAAACCCAGCGTTTCATTTCTTCACAAGCGCCATGCTGATCACCAGCATTTAATTTCTTTAGTAGTGTAGAACGTGCAAATGCGCCCACACCTACGTTGTAAGCAAAAGAATAAATAGCGGCCCGTGTATTATCGTTGATTTCAACTTTGATTAGGGGATCTACCTCCCTTCTTACTTTGCTAAGATCTTTTTCAAGTAAAGCTAAACATTCTGATTCTGAATATATTTTATTGGAAATGATGTCAGTACCCGTGTGCCCGAAACAAACAGTGGTAACATTAACGACATCCTTATAAGATTTGGTCTCCATTCCTTCAAAGTAAGCGATCATGCTTACAGTCAAAGCAATTAAGCCACCGGCTGTTGCTGTTTTGATTTTATTTGGTATTTTTGCCACCGATAGTCTCTCTTAATTTGAATTCTTTTCGCTTGAAATATAAATTTGTCAAAAACGTCAGCAAACCAAACATTAGACTCCCTAACACACCAATTGCGGCCCACTGCTCAGAAGAAAAGCCATCTAATAGCTGTTTTAGCCAATATAATGTCCCTCCTGCCGATGCCATATAGGAGGTGCTTGTTGTTATTTTTTCCATACGCATACCACCCCCTTCGGAGTGTCCAGTTTAAAGTTGATATGATTGTTTAATTCGATACACTGATTTTCTTAATTAGAAAATTGAGGATAAATAATGGCACCTATAATTTCGATGCTTTACAAAAAGGAAACTTTTGTACTTTTATATATATCAATGCTTGGATACGGATTAGCGCTATCGCATGAGATTGGATATTCTATATATTTTTCTTATGATATTGAATTTATTCAAATAGATGCAAAATCAATTTATTATGGAATTGTTCAGTCTGCTGCGTTCTTTCTATTGTATCTTGCAGTTTTATGTACGCTAAAGCAGACAAAAACAAATGACAAGCTAAAAACAATACAAATTATCATCTATTTAGGCATAATATTTTTATTTATAACACCATGGGCGCCCAAAAATATATTTACTAATGTAATCTCTACATTTATATTATTTGCTACTCTTTCTATTTTAATCGCTATTTATTACTTTCTGGCAAAAAAAGATGCATTTGCTATACCCGTTCTTTGTGGTGTCGGAACGTTGCTAATTTTTTCACTCTCTGTTTACTTTGGTTTGGTTAAAGCATCATCTGAATCTTTATTTAATGCATTTAAATATGATAATTCAGAATACGTAATAATAAGAATTTATAATGGAAATATTGTTGGAATAAAACTTGAAGGCAAGGAGCTATCCAAAACAGAACATATTTACATTCCGGCGGCTCAAGTAAAACCACTAATCCTTAAAGAGCTTTACATTGAAAGCAAACCAGGGACAGCTAGTTATAAAGATGAATATCCTAAATATCCAGAAAGAAGTTTAGGTCGACTAATTTATAATAATGATAAATGATTTATCCCATATTAAAACAACTCAGTTGTTCGAAATCACCGAACATGTGAACTATCCGAAATTACCAGATAGTTCACATGTAAAAATTACTTATAAATTAATACTTTTATTTCTTGCTCTGTTTGTTCAAAACGCTCTTTCTCAAGCTCCACACCTAATACCTTTCGATTAAGTTTTAGTGCTGCTTTCAGTGTTGCACCTGACCCCATAAAGAAATCAGCGACTAGCTCCCCTTCGCGACTACTTGAGCGAATAATGTGTTCCATCATGGCTGATGGTTTCTCACAAGGGTGTTTACCGTGATAATACTGAACAGGTGGATAATCCCACACATCAGTATAAGGTACATCTACAGTTACAAAGAATGGTCGTCTTAATAACCCATATTCTTTTATTAATTCTTGGTAGTCTTTTTGTAATGTAACCTGCTCACGCTCTAACTCTGTAAACTGGCGGGATAACGGTGATAGTTTTTCGTGTTTATCAGCAATGTGTGTAAACAGTGTTTGTAACTTTTTATAGTCTTCCTCGCTAGATAATTGCCACTGACTATTGCTGAACCAATGACTGCACATTTGCTTACCTGTTGCTTGATTTATCTCCTTAGCACTCACTTGTAGTGCTAAACGAGCATTTCTAAAATAATCAATCAGGGGCTTAAATACGTTTTGCTTTAACTCCTGGCATTTTAAAGAAAATTCAGAACCTTTAGCGGTGATTGGCTTTTGATAATGTTCAGCAAAGAGTATCCGCTCTGTTGAAGGAAAAAAGGTGCGTAGGCTTTCCTTATTTTGTTTTTTCCATGGCCCAGATGGTTTAGCCCAAATAATATGGCTTAATACATTAAATCGCCCGCGAACAAGCAGTTCAGTATCTGATGCCAATTTAGAACCACAGAATAAATATAAACTACCATTGGGTTTTAATACTCGCCAGAATTCAACTAGTACCTCATCAAGCCAAGACAGATATGCCTCAACATTATCCCACTGGTTATCCCATGCACACGATTTCACTCTGAAATACGGTGGATCCGTGGCGATTAAATCAATATAATTGTCAGGTAATGTTTTTAATATAGCTAATGCATCATTATTGTATAATTGCATCAATATCCTTTATCTAAATAATAAAAAAGCCAGAAACTATTAGTCCCTAGCCTTTAACTTTCATTAATATAAAAAGTAGAGGGTAAATTGGCCTATTTATTTTATATAACTATCTATTAAGCATTTTTTCAATCTTACTCGTATCTTCGTAAACCTCAGCAACAGTAATATTTTCACCATAAAAAATCCACTACCATTTCATCTAGCAGATGTAACTATTCTCTTCACTATCTCATCACATATACCTTATCTTTTATGTCGGAAAAATTACCATCAATCTTTTTTTGATGGTATGCAATAATTAATTAACCCTCTTAGTTGTTCTTTTATAAAACTCTCCATGCTTTAAAATAAAACCCGCCATTTCTAATTGTGTAAGTAAAAACTCACAACTTTCATAACTTAGTTGTGTTTTAGTAACAATTTCTATTATATTATTCCCCGTATATTGGGATATCATTTCTAATATATCATACGCCTGAATTGTCATATCGTTC